>JAAKFC010000038.1 GCA_011065225.1 Chlamydiota bacterium | reverse complement strand
CAATGCACGGATGTGCGCGTCAACACAATCACCCCCAAACTCTTTGCCAAAGCCAAAACCCCACGCGCAATGATCAAGCTCACAATCGCTCAAATCGAAAAGATCATCCGCTCTTGTGGGCTCTCCAATAACAAAGCCAAAGCCATCTGGAATCTTTCAAAAAAGCTGATTGAAAAACATGATGGAAAAGTCCCTTGTACTTTCAAAGAGCTCGAAGCACTGCCTGGCGTGGGACATAAAACGGCCTCTGTCCTCATGGCGCAAGCTTTTCACAAGCCCGCTTTTCCAGTTGATACCCACATTCATCGCTGCGGTAAACGCTGGGGCCTTTCAAGTGGAAAAAGCATCACACAAACAGAAAAAGACCTAAAAGCCCTCTTTCCGAAAAAGGACTGGATCAAGCTGCACTTGCAGATCATTTATTTTGCACGAGAGCATTGCATGGCCCGGGGGCACAAGGCAGCAGAGTGCCCTATTTGCAGTCAGTTGTGAGTTTTTTCTAGAAATTGTGCAATAGCGTTAGCTGAACGGGCCTGTAAATTGAGGGTGCACTCTTCTTTTTCCCATCGATGAATGGTCGCTGGAGTGACTTTTAATGTTTCTGCGAACTTTCCTATTGTCAGCTGCATTTCTAAGCGAATTCTCTTTAGCTCTGTGCCGGTCATCATTTCGGGGTCTACTTTTTGTATCTTTTCCTTGTGTTGAGCATCATCATCAAGGTCGATTCCAAAGATTTCTGTGAGTCCTTCGTCATCGAGACGATCTTCAATTTTTGCCTCAGCGGTCATGAGTTTTGTTGCGATTAATTCACTTGCATCTACCCCGCGGAGTTGAAACAGCAGATCAGGTTGTAGATCTAAGCGAGTTCCAATTCCATAAAGAACTGCTGCGACATGCTTGCACATATCTGCCCAGTCTGGACAATCACAGGAATAGTCCATTTCTCCATGATTGGGAAAAAGGCCTTCACGAGGATTTGCAACGACTTCCATGACATGCTCAGACAGTTTGCCTTTTAAGAGTTCTAACAATGAGCCAATTTGTCCGCTGCACTTTTCTTTAATGGCTTGCCATTTGCTTTCCTTAAGAGCTGAAATATTTACGTTTACTCGATAAAGTGAGCTACCAATGACAAATGCTTCTACGGATCCTTTTGTTATTTTTAGATGGCAAACACTGCCATTGCGCACATAGGTGCGCCCTCTTGGAAGGCGATTATCGTAATCAGAAAACGTTTCTAAATGCTCGCACCATTGCTTTCCCCAAAATTTTTTCGCAATATTGCGGCCTTCGATTTCTATCGGCTCAATGGTTTTCCCTTTTTTTCTGAGTTGATTGATTTTTTTCTGTGCTTTAGCTCGACGAGTTGCAACAGGCACGTATTGTTTCCATCCCCACATGGTTATCTCCTAGGTAATTGTAGATCGATCAATATCAAGCGCGACGAGATTTAATAATTCTTCGTTGGCAAGCTCGGTTATTTTAATTTCATCAGAGGTGCCAAGAACATCACTAGCAAGTTTTTTCTTAGAAGAGATAATTTTATCGATTTCCTCCTCTATTGTTCCTTGAGTAATGAACTTGTGCACCTGTACATTTTTCTTCTGTCCTATCCGGAAGGCTCGATCGGTTGCTTGATTTTCGACAGCAGGATTCCACCATCGATCAATGTGGATGACGTGTGAGGCGGCAGTGAGTGTTAGACCTGTCCCACCGGCTTTAAGAGAGAGAACGAAAAAAGGCGGCCCATTTTCATTTTGAAATGTTTCGACAAGCTCTTTCCTTTTTTTAACAGGAGTTTTTCCGTGAAGGATGAGTCCGGATCTACCAAATACACCGCTAAGACACTCTGCTAAAGGCTCAATGATTGCACTAAATTGGGTGAAGATGAGAACTTTTTCCTGACGTGAGGCTAATTCTTCACAAATCTGTATTAGGCGCATAAATTTGCCACTTTGAGAAGGGTGATACTCACCTACACCACTAAACTGACAGGGATGATTGCAGATTTGTTTTAAGCGCAGCAGAACTTGGAGGACAATGCCTCTGCGGTTTTTAGAATCTGCTATTTCAAGGCTTTTCTTGAGATCGTTCACAGTAGATTGGTAGTATTGAGCTTGTTGCTTTGTTAGTTGACAGTAAGTGGGGGTTTCTATCTTTTCTGGTAAATCTGAAATGATTTTTGGATCGGTCTTCATTCTACGTAAAATATAGGGAGAAACCAGTTTTTTCAGCGGTTCAAATTGACCTGATCCAGTCTGTAACTGCTTAATATACTCTTTAAAACGCGAAGAGGACCCCAATAGCCCAGGGTTCAAAAAATCAAAGAGAGACCACAAATCCAATAATCGGTTCTCTATAGGGGTTCCAGTCATGGCGATGCGGGCCCGCGATTTTAAATTTCTGACAGCGCGACTCTGTTTTGCGCTAGAATTTTTAATGGCTTGCGCCTCATCCAGAATGAGAAGATTCCAATCTACTTTAGAGAGCCAATCTTGTCTAATCACCATCGAATAGGTTGTAATCACCAGATCGATCCCTTTGAGATGATGCTCAAATTGTGTGGGTAGTTTCAAGAGCGTTTGAGAGTCTGTTTCCGAAGGATGAACAAAAAGAAGTTTCAGTGAGGGTGTAAAGCGCTGCGCCTCTCGCCTCCAGTTTCCCAAGAGTGAAGCAGGGATCACTAAGAGGGAGGGATATTTTCGTTTTTCAGCATTACGCTTTTTTTCGATGACAAGCAAAGCAAGAACCTGCAAAGTTTTTCCAAGCCCCATGTCATCTGCTAAACAGGCCCCTAATCCTAATCCTGATAAAAGAGACATCCATTTAATGCCTTCTTGTTGGTATGCTCTGAAGGTCACGTTGAGAGTTTCCAAAATCTCCTCTGTTGGGAGCTGTGAGGGGTCTTTGAGCTGTTGAAGAAGTTCTGATAGAGTTTCTCCAGCAGACACCTTCACCCAAGAATTTTGACTCTCCAGCTCTTCCTCTTGTTGAAGCGATGATGGAGCCCCTGCTAAAAGACGCATTCCATCAATGAATGAAATTTCGCCATTCTTAGCCTGCTCTTGCACCTCTTTCCAATGCTCAAGGGCCTGGCGAAGCTTTTCGCTGTCTACTTCAACCCATTGTCCGCGAATGTAGACGATCCCTTCGCTGGTCGAGCAAAGCTCTTCGAGTTCTTCTGGCGACAGATTTTGATCTCCTAAAGCAACCTCCACATTGAAATCGAGCATCGTATTCAGGCCTAATGTGGGCTGTGTATGCGATCCTACTGTCACTGCAACTTGAGGGCGAGAACGACGCTTCCACCAGTTGGGGATACGTACGGACAATCCGCTTTCTTCAAGTTGGGGGACTGTCGTGAGGAATTGATAGGCTTTGTTGGCAGACCATGCCAGAGGCTGATATAGACCTCCTGTATGCACAAGATTTTTAACCCATGGACATCGTTCTGCTGCATTCTGGACTGGAGTAAGCAATTTAACGAGAGCTTGATGATTATTCTCTCCAGAGTATTGCTCCAAGGCTTTTTTCAAAGGGAGGTGTTTGAGCCTTCCTGCCGAACCGAATCCTGTCGCATAAGTGGCTAAAAAAGCAAAAGGGCGGTCAGAGTGTTTTTTATTTTCCGCTAAATGAAAGCAAACCCTTCCTACTTGCTGCCACTTTGGAGCTCGATGTTGCAAAAAAAGATGGATCCCACCACTTGCTCTGGAAGCTTGCTCTACCCAGCAATTCAGTTGCTCCCATAAGAGTCTCAATCGCGATAAAGAAAGATATTCTCCACCATTCATTGGGGGAGCCTTTAGTAGCCACTGACTCAAGTGATCTGGTGCAGGAGCTTCCAATGGAGCAAAATTTTCCTCTTCAGGCAAGTGGCATAATCTGGTGAGATATTCTTTTGCAATATCTTGCCAAAAGCGTAGAGAAAGCTCATGATCAAAAGTCATTTTATCAGCGGCTAGATGAAACCAGCCCTCTCGCCAATCCTTGGCAAATATTTGTTGTAGACCAGTAAGATGGGGAGCTGTTTTAGATTCTTCAATTTTGTCCAAGCATAATGTTGCGGTGGGAGTAAGGCGTACTTCATGAGTTAGGGAACTAGAAATAGTTTTTGATGGAATTGTGAGAGTCATACTAATTAAAAGATACCGGTCTTAAAAATCGTCTGAAATAAACAAAATTATAGAGAAATACACCCAAAAACGTCAATTTATTTATGCTAAAAAAGTTTCCTCTTAAAGTAGCACTGCAAATCGACTTTATCCACGAGTGGAGTTCAGGGTAAATAAAAAATTGACTCTGCTAGAAAATTCTCTATAATTATTTGATCCAATATGGAGAAATCATCATGGAAGAAACACTTTATCAGCAAATCCACGATGCAGCGGTAGAAGTTCATCATTCTTTGGGAGGACCTGGTCTTTTAGAAAGCATTTATGAATCCGCTTTGAGTCATGAGCTTTCTCTACGAAAGATTTCAAATCAACGCCAGCTCCCCATCCCTGTCATCTACAAAAATATTTCCGTAAGAGATCCGCTTTACTTAGACATCCTTGTAGAAGATAGTGTAATCATCGAAGTGAAAGCCACGGGGAAAGATTATCCTTACTATCATGCACAACTCAGCACATATTTACGTCTAGCTAATATTCCTTTTGGTTTGATCATCAATTTCGGGAAAGCAGATGTAAAAGAAGGCATTTACAGAATGGTCAACCAAAAATTCGTGAACCCCGCCCTTAAAGAACGGGGTGTAATTTGGAAGGGGCTTCGTACCCCTCCCAAATGCGGATTTAAACTACCCTGCCCTAAAGGGCCAGGTTTTCTTTTACCTGGATAAAAGAGCTTTTTCAATTGCAAATTCTGTGTGATAGAAGATTTCATCGGTATACAGATCATGATTCAAAAATCGGAAATTTCACAAGGAGACCCTCAAATTTTTCAACTGCGACGAGCTGCAGTGTTCATAGACACGGAGCGAGGAGCAGGTGAAAAATTTGAGGATGAGTCGACGCCGTGAAAAACCGATTTTTGAATCACGATGTGTATATTTTGGCTTCTTCATACAAGTCATCATAGAGTCGGTTGAAGATATAAACTCCAAGTTCTAAACCTTCTAAAAATTTAGCTTTTATTAAAGGATCTGTGAGTTTGGCTTCAACTAAGGCAAAAAATTCCTCGGCGTGTTTTTTATCAAGTTCTGCGTGCAGTGAATAATGAATGATGTCATCTTCTTGAAGCCATCCCCTATCTACTACTGCCTTTCCAATCTCAGCGGAAATATCGGCAAAAGCATACTCAATCATTCCAAAACAACCCATCGCGAGATAGGGGTCTTCGCTCATGGAGACTCCCATGAGATCGAGATTAAAAGCCAAGACACTAGAAGCTTTTTTATTTTCAAGAATGTGGCAATCGACAGATTCCAAGAACTGTTTGAATGTATTCGAATGATATTTGGTAGGGTCGAAATCTCCATGTTCTTCCAAGATATTTTGCAAAATACTGATACGTTGAGCATGGTCTGGAAGACGAGAAAACAAAGCCGCCATAGGTAAAGAATAATAATCTACTGCATAGAAAAATTGCTGTTGTGTTCGTTGGAACTCTTCGAAACTCATTTGCTGAGAATGTAAAGCCTCGAAAAACTTTCCCTTGAGAATAGGTACTCTTTGCAGAACTTCCGTAGCCATCTGAGTTGCTTTCGGAGCTACTGAAGCAGGCTTTATTCCAATTAACAATTGCCGATAGAAAAAACTACGATCTTTGCCATTGAGATCGGTAGCGGTTTCACGGTCCCATTGAAAATCTTTTCCAAGAGAATAAATATCGAGATTGGAATTGAGTTGGCGGACAACAACAACCCCACCGGGCCTGAGTGCTCGATAGGCTAAAGCAAGCGTTGTGCTTGCTTCTTCTGGGGACAGCCAATCTGTGATATTTGACAAATGAATGAGATCAAAACTTTCCTTTGGAGCTGATTGCAGATACTGGTCCATCATGGTTTGATGAAAATCAATCTGCGCATTAGGTTGGATAATCGGAAGATCTAGCCATGGATAATGGATTTCTTTATAAAATTGCCCTAAAAAAACCTGAGCAAAAAAGGGCGACTCAGCTGCAAGATGGTTTGAAAGGTAGACCCGGCATCTTTCTGCAAAATGACGGGAAAAATCTTGGACGCGATTAGCAGTTGCTTTTTCACCAAAAATTTTAACTAAATTTTCTTGAGATAGCACCACATCAAATGCCTCATCGATCGCCTGTCCCAGAGAAGTATCTGGGGCAATTCTTGCTTTTTGCTCATCAATGCTTCCTAAATCAAAGAGCCCACAGACTTCGGATTCAAAAGGCTTTAAGTATTCTCTGAAGGCTTTAAAAACCATTTCATAGCGCCCTGCATAGTCAGGACCTAAAATGCTAAGCATATCTATGCTTCCCAAAGCCATAGGTGGAATATCAAGGAGTGTCAGCAAAAAATCTAATTCTTGTGCGCGATCAGCGTGTAACATGGGATTATGACCCAATAGACTCAGCCTTTTTTCCTCAGGATATTGAAGCAGGTGAAGCTTGAGCTTTGTAAGATAGATCTGTGAAGGGTTTGGATCGATAATCGCAATCCGAGAAATCGGAAGATTGCTACCAGCTAGATAGGCAGCCGTATCTCCTCCTGAAGCAACCATCAAAATAGCTAAGTCTTTATCTTTTGGGAAATATTTTTCGATAATTTCTTGTTCTTCTAAGGGATCTTCCCTTACCTGAGCAAAAGCTACAGGATATTGAAGAACTTCCTGGGGATAATTTGCTATGAGCGTTGAAGCTCCTAATAAAATTGGGCAGAAAAGTACTATATGCAAAAACTTAATCATAATTAAATCTCATTGGTTAAAATATTATTTTCTAAAACACTTGGATCCAATCCGCGATAAACAACAGTCGCGGAGGAAAACTTTTTGATATTTTTAATGGAAGCAAGAACGCGATCTAATGCGCTACCTGCTACAGCGGCAATTAAATGGTCATGACCAGACTTGGGATCAACTGAAACTGATGGAGAGACCTCTTTCTCTCCTTTTGGCCCATGTTGTATGTGTAGCATTCGCCACTCTTCTGCTTTTTCTGGATTTCGCTCTTGAAAAATCTCAAACTCTTTGATCCCCTTCATCGATTTAAAATAGATTGGCCCCTTACAGGCTTCCTCGAGGCGTTTTCGAGAAGCTCGAATATCTTTTGCACTCAAATTATAAAGGTTCAAAGGAAGAGTTTTACTAGATAAAGCTCCATGTTGCTGCCAAATATGAGCAGCTTTTGGAACACTACCATCAGCTGGGTTCATGCAAATCGCATAGCCTCTAGAACACTGGAAAAACCGCCAAAATCCCTTTTGAAAGATTCGAATCGGGATGTGGTCTCCACGATATTCTTCTTTGACTTTTAAGTCACAAATGTACCAAGCCTTTAGAGTTTTCCCACCTCCCTGATTTATTTCACTTAATATTCCACATCCGACGCCAGCAATTTCGCCTGCCTTAAGAACCACCTCCTTATTCACCTGTCGCCCATCGACAGTGACTTGTTTAGTGATTCGACGCTCTTTTTTATTGATCGCCACATAAAACTTAGGACTTCCGATGCGTCGCACGAAACCAAAATAGTCTCCCCCCTTACCGTGAATGATTCGGAAACGTTTACCGCCTCCAAGCGGATAGTCAAAACTGCGCTCGAAGTCTTTTAGTTTTTGTTGCATTTCAGGGGAAATTCTATTCAAATCAAGTGCTCGGATCTCATAGGGGGAGCAGGAAAACCTCTGCTTAATAATGATCCATATGATTTTGAATGCTTCCCAAATAGCTTGTATTTTTTTTGCGCAACAACGACAAATAGAGCATGGCTTAAACGAAACTATATTGAGATGCGGGCTTGCTGGTTCTTTTGAAACTATCCCAGTAAATTCCATAGGAAATCGACCATTATTATAAGTTTTTCATTCATCGGATTCTAAAATATGCTGTTCAATAGAAGCATCTTTCAGCTGATCTATAAAATTAGTTTTGGAAATAACGGGCTTGCCACTTTCTAGTTCTAATTCTTTTCTAGCATCTCCAGCAATTCTACCCCCGGTCTTAGCGGCCGCTTTATTTTCATCGAAACTCTGAGCATCTTGATTGACAGCGATTTCTTTAGTTGCAGCCTCCCCTAACATAGAGAAGATCAATTCGAGATCAGTCATATGATCTCGAAGGTTTTCATGCTTAAGCCTCTTGTGTTCTTTGTACTCCGATGGAGTCATCCCAAACGTCGCCTTAGAAATTTCAGCCGTCAAAATCGCATATTCTCGCTGAAGCTTGATCCCTCTTTTATCCCATTCATCGGTAGGCTCTTCGCGAATTGCAATTCCGCGCATCCGCTTTTCGATCCATTCTTCGCTATAGCCTTTGGCTTTGTAAATAGCCCTCGTTCTTTGCGTTGCAAGTTCGGGATCTTCAATTTCCTGAATCCGTTCATATCCCACTTTGGCTAGCCACCTTTTAAAGGGCTCGGCTTTTGGGGAAGGGATAGATTGAATGATGCGAAAGACCGTTTCTGTATTAGCGGTATCAGTGAGATATTTTTTCCCATCACTGGATTCCAATTTCAGTTGTACCGTTTTTGAGTACAACTGAACAAAGCCTTCATTATCAGCTAGTTGAATTTTAAGATTTGACCAATATCGCCTAGGATTCGGACTTTCAGTCAAAACTTCTACGATATCGATAATTGAAAAGTGCCATTCACTTTTGTGAAAAATGCGACGGATTTTCTTGTCTTCAAAAACGACAAGTTTATCTTGCGACTGTATTTGTCGCTTATGATCAACCATAATATAACCTCAACAACAACTTAAAAGAATAATTTTGAATTTTCTAGAGATTTTTTACAAGAAAATTTATTCGGATAGGTTCTTTAACTCCACGAATGTTTTAATTCAAACTGTGCTAATCTTGCTCTCATGCCGATTCAATTAAATCAAGAAATTGAAATTCCTATCCATCGCCTTGGCGTCAGCGGCGAAGGAGTTGGAGATTTTAAGGGTTTCACTATTTTTGTCGATGGCGCTCTTCCTGGCGAAATCATCCTTGGAATTGTCACTGAGGTGCGCAAAAATTTTGGGCGGGCCAAGATTTTAGAGATCAAAAAAACATCTCCTCATCGAGTTGATCCAATCTGTCCCCTTTTTGGCCGATGTGGCGGCTGCCAGATCATGCATCTTGAATATGAGAAACAACTTGTAGCCAAGAGACAAAGAATTGTCGATGCCTTAGAGCGGATTGGAAAACTCGATGTTGGAGTGAATCCATGCCATCCATCGCCCATGCCGCTTGCCTATCGCAACAAGATTCAGCTTCCTGTCGAGGATGGAAAAATTGGACTCTATGCAAAAGGCTCGCATGATGTGATCGATGTGGAAAAATGCTACATTCATTGCTCACTTGGCGAAAAAGTCTATGAGTGGATCCGAGGTTTTCCAGAGGTCCAGAAATTCCAACATTTACTCATTCGCACAGCAGTAAAAACCGGTGAGGTTCTGCTCGTCTTTGTGACAGAAGAAGCCTTTATCCCCAAAGAAATCCCTCCTGAAGTCAAGGGCATTGTTCAGTGCATCAACAGATCAAAAAGCAACCGCATCCTCGGCCAAGAATTTCGGATTCTTTGGGGAAGAGATTGGATCAAAGAGATTTTGCATGGGCTACAATTCCGCATTTCTGCAGCCTCATTTTTTCAAATCAATCCTTT
The DNA here is from genome assembly GCA_011065225.1 of Chlamydiota bacterium. Lineage (GTDB taxonomy): Bacteria > Chlamydiota > Chlamydiia > Chlamydiales > Rhabdochlamydiaceae > Sacchariniichlamydia. Next base: position 848 of record JAAKFC010000038.1, on the reverse strand, counting down.
CCAAGCTGAAAATCTCTATAGTCAGGTGGTTGATTTTGCAGAACTCTCGGGCAATGAAATTGTGCTAGATAGCTACTGCGGCGTCGGCACGCTTGCACTGATATTGGCAAAAGGGGCAAAAAAAATCATTGGTGTTGAATCAGTTCCAGAAGCAATTGAAGATGCCAAAGCAAATGCAAAACTCAACAAAATAGAAAATGTCGAATTTTTTTGCGAAAAAGCAGAAGAGTTCATTCCAACACTCGCCAGGGTGGACGTTGCAGTCGTCAATCCTCCAAGAAAGGGCTGTGAGCGAAATTTTCTTGAAGAGCTCGCAAAAATTCGACCAAAAATCATTGTCTATGTCTCGTGCGATCCTGCGACGATGGCACGCGATGTGCGTTTTCTTGTGAGCAATGGATATCTGATCTCTGGAGTCCAGCCTTTCGATATGTTCCCACAGACATCACATGTTGAATGTGTTGTTCAACTATACACATCGTGAATGAAATGGAAGAAAAATTAGGTGGCGCGCGGTTAGACTTGAGACATATTTTGCTTTACGCCGCATTCAGCTGCAAGAGCTTCATAGACAGGATCCCATTCAGATTGACATCGACATACAGGGCTAGATCTGCACTTGACTCCACTGTCTAAGGGACCATTCATCATGATCCAATTTGCTCGGAGAAAGAAAAGCCTTAGTTAAAGCGCATAGGTCCTTTCCTGGAAGAGATCTAACGCCGTACCACGCTAAACGAGTGTTGGCTCCGTCACTGGTAGGATGTTTCGCGTATTTTCCCCAGACAAGTTGCTGTGTGAAGCCAAAAATCTTTGCCGATGCGACCATCAATGCACCTGCAGGAATA
>JAAKFC010000037.1 GCA_011065225.1 Chlamydiota bacterium | reverse complement strand
GGCGAAGCCTATTTCTGATGTAGAGATTTCTAAGTTTTGTGGGAATCGATGTGAGCTGATTATTTTCTAGGGAAAGCCTCTGTAGCTGAGAGAGGTTTCCAAGCTCATTTGGAATCGATGTGAGCTGATTATTTTCTAGGTTAAGCCGCCGTAGCTGAGAGAGGTTTCCAAGCTCATTTGGAATCGATGTGAGCTGATTATTTGTTAGGAAAAGCCCCTCTAGCTGAGAGAGGTTTCCAAGCTCATTTGGAATCGATGTGAGCTGATTATTGTCTAGGGAAAGCTCCTCTAGCAGAGAGAGGTTTCCAAGCTCATTTGGAATCGATGTGAGCTGATTATTGTCTAGGTTAAGCACCTGTAGCTGAGAGAGGTTTCCAAGCTCAGGTGGAATCGATGTGAGCTGATTATTTTCTAGGGAAAGCTGCTGTAGCTGAGAGAGGTTTCCAAGCTCATTTGGAATCGATGTGAGCTGATTATTTTCTAGGTAAAGCACCTGTAGCTGAGAGAGGTTTCCAAGCTCATTTGGAATCGATGTGAGCTGATTATTGTCTAGGTAAAGCTGCTCTAGCAGAGAGAGGTTTCCAAGCTCATTTGGAATCGATGTGAGCTGATTATTTTCTAGGCAAAGCTGCTGTAGCTGAGAGAGGTTTCCAAGCTCATTTGGAATCGATGTGAGCTGATTATTTGTTAGGGAAAGCCGCAGTAACTGAGAGAGGTTTCCAAGCTCTTTTGGAATCGATGTGAGCTGATTATTTTCTAGGGAAAGCTGCAGTAGCTGAGAGAGGTTTCCAAGCTCTTTTGGAATCGATGTGAGCTGATTATTTTCTAGGCAAAGCTGCAGTAGCTGAGAGAGGTTTCCAAGCTCTTTTGGAATCGATGTGAGCTGATTATTTTCTAGGGAAAGCACCCGTAGCTGAGAGAGGTTTCCAAGCTCATTTGGAATCGATGTGAGTTGATTATTTTCTAGGGAAAGCCGCTGTAGCTGAGAGAGGTTTCCAAGCTCATTTGGAATCGATGTGAGCTGATTATTTTGTAGGTAAAGCACCTGTAGTTGAGAGAGGTTTCCAAGCTCAGGAGGTAAATAATGCAAGTTAGATAAAGCTAAATCCAATCTATTAATTTGTGCTAGCTGGTTTTTGTTTTCGGGGTCATTTAACCAATTTCGTGCTTCTTCTGCTGAAAAGAATTCGTCTCTGCGCAGTTTGTTAGCTATTTTATTGGCAACAACTAAAGTATCGCGTTCCATATGGTACAATTTGAGCATGACAGGAACTGATGCATCTAAATTTATTTGCTTATTGGTATCTGTAATCCTCCTAGCTGCAGTGATGATTTTTCTATAAAGATTTGGAAGTTCTGTCTCTGGTACTTTCCAGACTCTTGCAACATAGCCAAAATAATTTGTTGTGAAAGAGTTGAATCGTGTGTCAACAAGAGATAGATTTCGAAAATTTGAAGGGCTCAAGTTTTTGATAATTTCTAACAGAATTTCATTAGGAAGGATATTAAAATTAAAATAATTCAATCTAGGGGGTGTGTCAGAAGGGGGCTGTTCTTCCTGCAGAGTTTTGTTTTCTGGTATTTTTGAATAGGAGGCTGGGTTGCCTAAAGGCCCTTGTAAAATAGGAGTCATATTTTATTCTGCTTATTTCTTTTAAAGAAGGCTTGGTTATATTTAAGTGTTTATTTAAATGTAATGTTTTTTGAATTTATAGGCCGCAAATAGTAAATATCCCCTGGCCTTGCCCCTTTCTTTGGTCCACTACTGATTAGAGGTTCCGGTTTTTATTCCCTCATTAGCTATTAATGAGGTTTTTCCCTTGAGCTGGCTAGCCAGCTCATTTGGCGTTAATCCTCTCAGACTACTGTGAGGACGCTCTGTATTGTAGTGTTCTCTCCACTTTTCGATCACTCTTTTTGCCTCATTTAGGCTTGGGAACCAGTTCTCATTTAGGCACTCGTCTCGAAGCTTACCATTGAAGCTCTCTATATTCCCATTCTGTTGTGGTTTTCCAGGTTCGATATATTCCCATCGGATTTTTTGCTCTTTTTGCCAGTTTATCACTTTGTTTGAGGTAAACTCTGTTCCATTGTCACTGAGGATCACTTCTGGCTTGCCTCTTAGATCTATGATCTCTCTTAGGGCCCTTAGAACCGACTCCCGTTTAAAGAGTGCTCAACTTCGATTTTCAAGCTCTCCCTTGTGTATACATCGATTACTGTCAGCAGCCTTAATTTTCTGCCACTCGATAAACTGTCATGAACGAAGTCTAGCGCCCAACATTGGTTGGGCTCTGTGATTAGTCTTTGGATTTTGCGATCTCCTACTGCTCGTTTTCTACCCCCTCTTTTAAGGACTTTTTGCAATTTGCCAGATCGGTTTCTTATTTATTCCCATAGATTTACTCTCTTGTGCCTTTGGCTCAAAAATAGATAGATCATGGACGGATATAGGTTAGCCCACCACCTCACAAATTGTGAATATACCACTTGCCCATGGCGGAAAATCATGCGGTAAGTCTTTCCACCGACAACCAGTTCTTAGAATGTAAAAAATGGCTTTCAGCATTTCTCTGCGAGAACACTTAGCCAATCTCCCTGCATTGCATATATTCCTTATTATTGTTTGATCTCTTTAGAGAGGGGGAAGGTTGCGAAGGCTTTTTTGGTTCCTGCATTGATGATTTGTAAAGTTTCGTCTTCCAGTACTTGTTTAGATTGCACTATTTCTAGTCTCTGTACTAGACAAAAAAATAATTTGATGACAAAAGCTCGCTGATGAGCGAGCATATCTCATTGATTTTCAAACAGTGAGGTATAATGAAACACATCAGCGAACTGCATAATACTTTATCCCATTTCCTAGGTTGGAACAAGGCTAGATTACATTGCCTGGTCCAAATCCTTGAGTTCCATGAGGCCATAGGCTCATGTACATGGCAATTACCCGTGCAAAAACACCTCAACTTGAGCATGGCCCGGCAGCGCAAACGCTATGGCAAAGAAGAGAATTCTTCGCCTTCGCGCTTTTTGTTAAAAATCTCAAAAGATTTGCTAAGAACCATCTCCTGGCACACTCCGTATTGACTTGCAGACTTCCTCAACTGTACATATTCCAGTTCAAGAATTGGAATTTTGATCAGGAGGCCCTCAAGTTTTTTGCATGCGACGAGCTGCAGTGTTCATAGACACGGAGCGAGGAACAGACGAACAACTTGAGGAATACCCGACAACGTCAAAACCCAATTCTTGAACGGGAATGTGTATGTATCGTCTAATAAAGTTTGCATCATATCGAAGAAAATTTCAGATGCGGGTGCTTTTATATGATGTAATAATAAGCAGTGCTCCAAATAAAATTCTGAAGATTTTTTTGAATTTTGATAAATGTGATGTTCCATTTTGGATTTTTCTTTTTCGTTTAGCTCATATTTCACAAACTTTGCTTTCGCTCTTTCAAATGCAGTTTCTTGGATGATCATTATGGATTGTTGCCAAGTAGAGCATCCAAACACACTCTTGAATGTATTCCAAGTTCGAAAAGCTAAATACTGTAAATAATTACAAAAACCATTTGGCTTTGTATAACTGATAACACAAAACCGAAGCTGTTCTTCCTTGTGATTAGGAAGATCCAGTTTTTTCACAAGCTGCTCTGTCGCTGGACTTAAATTGATCATTGACATGCCTTTTTTGTAGAAAAAACATATCCGAAAATGTCCTTTTTGTCACATTAAAGTTTCATTTTTCTCTTCTTAGCAGCCTATTTCATCTTCAAGAGCAGAGCGAGGAGCAAAGTGATACTTCAGAAAAAAGAAAGGCGATTTCAAAGTTTGTTCTATCAAAAAAATTGGAATAGATATCATCAATTTCAAACTTTTGTTTTTATTGAAAATAGAATTTAGATTTCCATTTTCATCTAGTACAATTTGACATGCATACCAATAACTAAATTCATTTCCTCTATATGCCCTTCTTCGGATGTTGATATAATTCTCCAACGGGAGATGTTTTTTCGGTTTGACTTTCATTGTCGATTCAACCATTCGTATCCGACTCGAATCGTATGGATGGATATCAAAGCGGAAACCTCCACAAGGAGTGAATTGGATTTTGCGCTTCCATCTCTCTAAAAGGGGGAGATCCTTTTGGTTTCGATACATAATATTAACTGATTGATTAACCTTTAAAGAATAAATGAACTGGAGTTTTTCTTGATCTGTTGCATATTGACAAGCTATTGCATCAGCTTCTTTCTCTTGAAAATAACATAGAATTTTAGAAGAAAAAAAACCTCCAATACAAGCAAATACAGAAATAAGCCATAGAAAAGGAAGATAAACTGCTCCTAAAATCGCAACAACAACAGAAAATATTAAGTTTCCCGAAAGTCTCACTATTTTATGCTTTTTGGCTAAATGCGTAAGTTCATGCATTATGACTATTGGATTATTTCTACCCAGGTAAAATTCTTGGTGTTTCGAATTTAATGCATCTTTCGGCACCCAGATAACGTGTTTTTTATTAAAAAATCGATATTGTGCTGCCCAACCATTCCCTATTTTGAGTTTGTAGGGAACTTCGACTCCCATTCTCTTGGCAAGTGCATCGATCTTTTTTCGAATAGGAGCTAGTTCAAGCGAATTTTCTTTTCTATGAGAATGATCTTTAGAAAAAGGATTTGATTGTGAACCGACAATACTAACCATGGCGCGCGCAATGTTAGAGGAAATAAGCAATTACCACAATATCTTATGGGACACGAAGTGCTGGACGCGGCAACTGAAATTTGCCGCGCAGAAAACCTAATAGAGGCCCTAACCTAAATCATATTTATTGGGTATAAGTTGCCCCAATATTCATGTTTTCTATATTCTAAAACTCCTATGAAATATCCTATTGCTAAAGGTGTTTACGATATTCTTCCTAAAGACCCCACTCCTAATAGCGAGTGGCGCCTTTCCCATTTATGGCAATATCTTGAAGGCGAAATCCACAAGCTCGCAAACAGTTATGGCTTTCGGGAAATTCGAACACCCATTTTTGAGCGTACAGAGCTTTTTGTGCGTGGAGTTGGCGAAAGTTCTGACATCGTCACAAAAGAAATGTATACCTTTGAGGACAAAGCAAAGCGCCTCATGACCCTGCGCCCAGAGGGAACAGCTGCGATCATGCGTGCCTATGTTGAAAAGCGACTCGATCAACAAATTGGCTGTCAAAAGCTCTATTACATCGGCCCGATGTTCCGCTACGAAAGACCCCAAGCAGGACGCTATCGCCAACACAACCAATTTGGCGTAGAGGCAATTGGGGACCCAAATCCAGAGCAAGATGTAGAAGTCATCGATCTTCTTTGTGAGTTGTATCGACGCCTCGGGCTAAAAAATTTAACCGTCATGATCAATTCAGTGGGAGATGCCAAGGCAAGAGAAGAATATCGCAAATCCTTGCGCACTTTTCTACAACCTAATTTTGATGCACTTTCTAAAGAGAGTAAAGTCCGTTTCGAAAAAAATGTTCTTCGAATCCTGGATTCTAAAGATGAAAATGATCAGAAACTTCTTAAAGGAGCTCCTACGATTCATGATTTCATTACAGAAGAAGCAATCGAACATTTCCAGAAAGTTCAAGGTTTGTTGAAAAAATTGGACGTCCAATATGTACTCTCTCCCAATCTCGTTCGGGGACTCGATTATTACACCAAGACCGTCTTTGAAGTGACCTCCGGCGAGCTCGGCGCACAAAATGCCATTGGTGCGGGAGGACGCTATGATGGTCTCACCTCCCTCTTAGGCGGCCCTAATTTGCCCGCAGTGGGATTTGCTACTGGACTAGAAAGAATCCTTCAGACCATGCTCGGGCAAAATGTTTCTCTTCCCTCACCGCCACACCCTCAAATCTTTCTCATCCCTTTGGGAGAAAAAGCCAAAGAATATTGCACCCAGCTCGTCTACCAGCTCCGCCATCAGGATATCGCAACCGAAATCGACTGGCACCCCAAAAAAGTGGGAAAATCTCTGGAAAAGGCCTCCAATTTGAACACCACTTATGCTTTAGTGCTGGGTGATAATGAGCTCTCTTCCGGGGAAATCAAACTGAAAAAGCTCGCCTCCCATGAAGAGATTTCTCTTAAATTAGAAGAGCTCACAAAATTTCTCCTTGGCTAACAAAAAGCTCTCGTTTAAAATAGAAGGAAAATAGGAGCTTTCCATGCGTTACTGTTATCTTTTTTTTGCAATCTTCTTATCTTTAAGCCTCTTCGCCCAGGAAGAACAGCAAGAAACTGCCAAAATTTCTGAAGCTTTTGGCCATCTCATTGGAAAAAATATTGATACTATCGGCATTAATTTTGATATTGATCTCGTCATGAAAGGACTGCGAGATGCAGCTGAAGGGAAAAATTCTCCTATGAGTGAAGCTGAATGCATCCAAGCCATCTCTAACGCGCAAGAAATCGCCTTTAAAGAAAAAGCTCAAGTGAACTTGAAAAACGCAGAGGATTTTCTTAAAAGTAATGCCAAAAAAGGCGATATAATTGTCATCGATGAAAATAAGCTGCAATATAAAGTCAAAAAAAAAGGGCAAGGAAAGGAAGTAGAGCCTCATTTCAGTCCAATCATCCATTATGTAGGCAAATATCTCGATGGATCCATCTTTGGACAGTCCAAAGAAGATGAAGTCATCTCACTCGATGAAACCATACAAGGCTTCCAAAAAGGACTCGTTGGGATGAAAGAGGGTGAAACACGCACGCTATACATCCATCCTGAATATGGCTACGGAACACAAGGTTATCTCCCTCCCAATTCTCTTCTCACCTTCGAAATCGAAATTATCAAAGCCAATGCCCCTAAGGAAGAAGCTTCTGAAGCTCTGATTCTCGAATCGGATCATGAAGGTAAAAAAGCTTCTGATCTCGATGCACCTGCATTGAGATGAACATCATCCTCTTTGAGCCGCAAATTCCTCAAAATACGGGAAATATCGTGCGTACTTGTGCAGTGACAGGTTCAACACTCTTTTTAGTCAAACCTCTAGGTTTTAGCGTAAGCAATCGCCATCTCAAACGAGCCGGACTTGATTATTGGGAAGGGGTGAGCGTAAAGTTCATTGACGATTTAAAGCACTTTCTGGAAAATACTTTTGCTCGTTTCTTTTTTTTCTCTTCTCATGCGCAGAAGACCTATGCGGAAGTAGAATATAGACCAGAAGATTTTTTGATTTTCGGTTCGGAAACAGCAGGATTGCCAGATGCATATTGGAAGAAATGGCCAGAGCATTTTTACACAATCCCAAAAAGAAAAGACACCCGTTGTTTAAATCTGGCCAATGCCGTTTCCGTTGTGCTATATGAAGCTTGGAGGCAGCAAGGCTTTGCAATAAAATAAACTAATATGAATGCATTTCGCTCATCATTTCCATTGCAAATGGCCATCGCAACACTACTCGGGATCTGCGTTGGTCTTTTTTTTGGAGAACGATCTGCAGTTCTTGAGCCTTATGCTTCTGCTTATGTGATGATCCTCAAGATGACCGCGATCCCCTATTTGATTGTTGCGATCATTCATGGCGTTGGCCTCTTAAATCGTGCTCAGGCCATGCAAATTGTAAAAAAAGGATCCATTTTTATTGCAATTGCTCTTTTGATCAACATCGGAGTGATCTATTTGATCAAATGGGGCTTCCCAATTGCCGAGGGCCCTAAGCAAACAGGCTATATCACCCGTGAAGTGCCTGAGCTCAATTTTGCAGAAATCTTAATCCCCCAAAACATCTTCTACGACCTAGCGAATGGCATTATTCCCGCAGTTGTCATTTTCTCTCTTCTTATCGGCATTTCACTGATGTATCTGGGAGACAAACAAACGACAATGTCAAGTTTGCAAACTCTACTGGATGCGCTCACAAAAGTCACTTCTTGGATTGCACGCATCACCCCCATTGGAACCTTCCTCATCATGGCAAACCAGGTGGGAACCGTGCAATTTCCCATCATCAAGCAGATGAGCACCTACATCATCTTGTATGTTTTGGGGACATCCCTCGTAACTTTTTGGATCATTCCAAGACTTGCCAGCATTTTAACTCCGATGAAGACCACCACATGGATCAAAAACCTCATTCCCATCCTTGTCCTCACATATACAACAACCCTCACCATCGTTGCCCTACCCTACATCATCAACATGATCAAGCGCGAAATACAAATGCTCTACCCAAAAGATGAGAATGTCCAAAGCCAAATCCAAGGTACCGTTTCCATCATCTTCAACTTGCCGATTGGCTCGATATTCACCGCTGCCTTTGTCTTTTTCATTGCTGCTTTTTTCTCAATAAAACTCGGGTTCCCCGATCAGTTCAAACTCCTTTTCACCACCTTCCTCACAAGCCTCGGCTCCGTGGGCCTAGGCTCATGGATCAATAGCCTCACCTTCATCCTCGATGCCCTGGACCTTCCTATCGATGCCATCAACATGTATCTCGCCGTCGTTCCCTTCACAGCAGGCTTCCAATCGATGGTCTCGGCTATGATCATTGCAACACTCGCTTTTTTGATCATGCTTGCAGGCCGAGGCCTCCTCACTACAAATTGGAAAAAAATCACCTTCGGAAGCATTGTCACTCTCATCCCTGTCCTCCTCATCTTCGGAGGACTCAAATATTATGATCCCCTCCCACGCATTCGAAACGAGAGCAAAACCATCTACGACTTAGAAATCGAATCGGACGTTACTCTCCGCGTTTTCACAAAAGATCAACTCGAAGAACTCCCAATCAGTCCACCTGATGAATCCATTCTGCAAAGAATCTTCAAAACAAAGAAATTGCGTGTGGGTTATGACCCTAATGCCGCTCCCTTTTGTTTTTGGAATAAAAATGGAAAACTCGTTGGTTTTGATGTCTCCTATGCCTATCAACTCGCCTACGATCTTGGATGTGATCAACTAGAATTCATTCCCATCATCTATTCCAAACTCGGCCAGCAACTGAGTGAAAACGTCTTTGATATTGCCATGTCTGCCGTCTCCATCTCTGAAGAACGCCTCAAGAAAATGTGTTTCCCACAATATTTACTCGAAGCCAAAATCGTCTTTGTGACTAAAGACAAATACAGAAAGAAATTCGCCTCTATCGAAAATATACGTGCTGATCGATCTTTAAAAATCGCTGCGCTCATCAATACCGCCTATGAAGGGATCGCCTACGAGGAATTCCCGCACCATGAAATCATCCTCCTTGAGAGCTATGCAGAATTTGCAAAGGATAAGCCAGTTGCAGATATTCTCATTTGGGAAGAGCAAGAAGCCATAGCCTGGACCGTCGCGCACCCCAAATTCCACGTTGTCCAACCCAAGCCCACCCTCGGCAAAGAGACCCTAGGATATCCCATTAAATTCAGTGCCCCAGAATTTCTCTGTTATCTCAATTCTTGGCTAGCGCTCAAAGACAACGATGGGTTCAAGGATGAACAATACAAGCTGTGGATCATGGGCAAAACTGCCGTCGCAGCCCCTCCTGAGCGCCGCTGGTCCTTCCTCGACAACGTCCTCGAATGGGGCCAAAATTCTGAATAATTTTTTGATCTTTTTATGAAAAGTGCCAAATGCGATAGAGGGCGACGAGCAAAGCGTAAGTGGTAGACAGCGCAGACAGCATAGAGGAATAATGGGTAGCAATTTGGGTTTCTTTAGTAATTAACTTTTCCCAGTCTCAATGAAGCGCTTGACTGCGGTCTTGTCATGAAAGCCAACTAGGCGCCCTTTTTCTTTGCCATTTTCAAAGAGAATGACCGTGGGAACCCCTTGTACCGTGTATTTATCAGTGAGGTCAGGTGCTTTGTCAATATTTACCTTTACAATTTCAACCTTCCCTTCCATCTCTTCTGAAAGCTGATCGAGGACCGGGCTCAACCGCTTACAAGGACCACACCAGGGGCCATAGAAGTCAACAAGGACTTTCCCAGAGCGGATTTCTTTTTCAAAACTCTGCGCGCTGATCTCTCGAACATTCGCAAATCCAGCGACAGAACAAAAAAGAGCAATAATAATAAACCGAAACATAATACCTCAATATTTATTGATTCTGCAAACTAATATATCAATTTCCCTGTTTTTGAACAAGGCAAGATTATGCGTAAATGGTCGGGTCACTTATTTTCGCCAGTGAGAATAAATTCTTTTATTGTCTCTTTATCGCGCAAGCCAACAAGTCGTCCAATTTCTTTTCCATCCTTAAAGAGAATGAGCGTGGGAATGGAGGTGACTTGGAAACTAGAGGCGGTATTTTGTGCTTTATCAATATCGATTTTAGCAATTCTTGCCTTCCCATCAAGCTCTTTGACCAGTTCTTCTAAAACGGGGGTAAGCATCCGACAAGGACCACACCAGTCGGCATAAAAGTCAACGAGAACAAGGCCTGTACCAATTCCCTGCTGAAAGGTTTCTTCTTCAAGGTAAACAAAAGCTTCTGTCATCTTTTCCTCCGGAGATAGTAAGAGCTTATTCTATCACACTAGATGAATTTTTAGAAGACGGCAAATTGAATCGGAAATGTGAACCCCGTCCTAAAGGACGGGGTGTAATTTGGAAGGGGCTTCGTACCCCTCCCAAAATGCGGATTTAAACTACCCGGCCCTAAAGGGCCAGGTTTTCTTTTTCCTGGATAATTTCTTATTTTGTGGTCATGGCGGAATTGGTAAACGCGCGCGATTCAAATTCTTGTCGAGGCAACTCGGTGGATGT
>JAAKFC010000036.1 GCA_011065225.1 Chlamydiota bacterium | reverse complement strand
CTCGTCCAATGCGGCCTTCATCCCTGTCCAGATCCTTCTTGGCCTCAGCCCACGACGCAGAGTGTTTAGAACCAAATACTTATAAAGCGGCTCTACAAACCCAACCCAACCCAACCTCATCCGATTTATAATTAATTAATCGATTAATTAGTTTAAAAATTAACATTTAAATTAAGATATTATAAAATACTTATTTAATAAAAAGGTAAAATCATGAAAGCAATTACTCCAGGCATATCTATCTCTAGCTCAATATATTATGCTCGACATAATGAGCATGGAGTAACATCTAAAAGTTTAGGTGGAAAATTCATTACTAAATTTACGGATTTTTGTACGATCCCTTATAGGCATCATTGAAAGTATCGTAAGAGGAGCATTCGGATTTTTTGGGCTTCTGTTCTTTGAATTCTCAGGAGCAAAATCAGAAGGTTCTTGGGCTTCTGTTCTTTGAATTCTCAGGAGCAAAATCAGAAGGAATGATTGGTGAATTTGTAGGAGAGAATCTTATGGGAGGCGCTCTTTTCTCCATTGAAGCTGTAATCCTTTCTACTTTAAGCCTTTTTTCTAAAGATTTAAATATTTAATTACAATATATAGATTCTATTTGAGTTGACATTATTAAGAATACTTAATAAAATATAGTTACTATTTTAGTTTTTATTTTATACAAAAAGGAGAAATAATAATGTCATCAATTTTTAATTTAAATCAAGAAAACGCTCCCTTTACACATTCTCTAAGGGAAGCACTACCTTTTCAAGGGTTCTTTTTCGATTATGATATCCAAAACAAAGGTGCAGGTACATCCATAGCTGTTCATATTGTTCGCTCTGCAATTACAATTGCTGCTTATGCGGGTTTTATTCTTGCTGGCCTAGTTGAAAAAGCTGTTCGCTTTACATTTGATATGATCAAAAAAGGGATTGATAAGGTTCTCACTAAAGACCAACAAGACCATATCAAGAACAAAGCTGAAAAAGTTGCAGATCAAGCTAAAGAAGTTGGAAAAGGCTTTTACCAAAAGCACTTTGCTCCTTTGTTTAACAAAAACGCAGCTTAAGTTTTGATGGTCCAATCAATTGGGGCCTTCCCCCATTTTTTGAGATATTGATTGCCCTTCGAGAAATGGCGACAGCCAAAAAAGCCATAGTGGGCTGAATAGGGCGATGGGTGTGCAGATGTGAATACAATATGATGAGTCTGTGCAAGCAGGTGATCACATTTTTCTTTTGCTGATTTTCCCCAAAGCATGAATACAATCGGATCTTTTCGCTCAGCGAGTTTAGCAATCACTGCATTCGTGAATTCTTCCCATCCTTTGCCGTAATGGGACTTCGGCTGGCCACTGCGCACAGTGAGTGTGGCATTGAGAAGAAGAACACCTTGCTTGGCCCATGAAGTGAGACAACCTGTTTGGGGAGGAGAAATTTTGCAATCATCTTCGAGTTCTTTGAAGATGTTTTTCAATGATGGTGGCGGAGGAATTCCACAAGGAACGCTAAAACTCATTCCATGAGCCTGGCCCGGTCCATGGTAGGGATCTTGACCCATGATGACAACCTTGACATCTTTATAGGGTGTATGGCCAAAGGCATGAAAGATGAGCGGCTGTGGTGGATAAACCACTTGGCCGCTCTTTTCTTCTTTTTCTAAAAATTTCTTCAGCTCTTTGATATAGGGCTTAGAAATTTCATCTGTTAGGACTGCATGCCAGTTTTTCGCGAGTTGCATAGGAAAGAGTTTAACTCACTTGATGGTTTCCTACAAGCGATTGACTTTTAGCTTTATTCACTATAGGCTTATTAAGCCTATCTCGCAATATCTGGGTGTAGCGCAGCTTGGTAGCGCGCTTGCATGGGGTGCAAGAGGTCGGAGGTTCGAATCCTCTCTCCCAGATTACCTTACTCGTATTTATCCCCCTTTTCTACTATCGCTCTAATTAAATTTGCGTTAGCATTAAGTTGTTTCTGACATTTTTTAATATCATCATCAATACGATTATCCAAAGGTTCTCTTTTATAGTTTTCCTCAATTTCTGAGAGACTTTTTTCAATTATTGGTAACATTCTATTTTTGACAATTTTCAAACTGTTTTTTTGTGATTCATTTAACTGTGGAAATTGTGGATTGGTTAACTGAATCGGTTTTTGAACTTCCATTTGTTTTTTCCTTGGGTTGTGACAAAATCTGAGACAAAATAGCAAATATGCCCCATCATTACAAGATCGAAATTTTGGATTGTGGAAAACCCTGTTGATAGCTTGTTGACAAGTTGCTGATGCATTGTTTAAAGGTGTGTTATCTTCAATTTATCTTCTGCCCATCAACAAGTTATTGACAGGGCTTTTTCTCTCTGAAAATATCAGGGTTATCAACATTTCCACAGCTCCAGAAGAAGAAGAATATAGCATATAAAGAGAGTATTCTTTAAAAAATAAGAAGCTTTGGATTAGAATCTACAATGGACATGGAAAAATTTTTACTTGACCAGTTCTTTAACTTGAAAGATTTTGCTTTAGCTCAGGTATTTGAGGAATGTCAATATGCCTGGTGTGCTTTGGCACGTCTAGAGGAATTTTTTGCTCACGTAGAGCTTGGGAAGATTGAATGTGAGATTCCCAAAGGGGCTGTTCTTGTTGATCCAGAAAAAATTTCGATTGGGAAAGGAACTATTGTTGAGCCTGGAGCCTTCATTCGCGGTCCCTGCGTGATTGGAGAGAATTGTGAAGTGCGCCATGGAGCCTATATACGCGGATTTGTCCTGGCAGGAAATGGGTGCATCATTGGCAATAGCACAGAGGTTAAATCTTCGATTTTGTTAGATGGCGTCTGCATTGCCCACTTCAATTATGTGGGGGATTCCATTTTGGGAAATCGAGTCAATTTGGGCGCGGGAGTAAAGCTTGCTAACTTGCGGCTTGACAATCAAACGATTCAGATCTCGGATGCAGGACAAAAGATTTCCACAAATTTGAAAAAGCTTGGGGCCATTATCGGAGATGATGCGCAATTTGGTTGCAATGCGGTAACCAATCCAGGAACAGTGGTGGGTAAGGGAGTTTTTTGCCATCCTTGCATGACAATTGGAGGATATATTCCTCCTAATGCAAAAGTTCGATCAACTCAAAAAATGGTGATTCAAGATTATGTTGACAGAAGTTGTTTCTAAATCTTCGTTTTTTCTTCTTCGTGACCAGATTGAAAAAGAGGTTGCGAGGAGTATTCTCTCATTTGGCCCAAAAAACAAACTGCGCGATGCTTGCGAATATGCTCTGTTAAGCGGTGGGAAGCGGCTCAGGCCCATTATTACAATGATGGTTGGGGAAGGCTTAAGAAACGACCTTGACGTGGTTCCTGTGGCCCTTTCTGTTGAATTCATGCATACGGCATCGCTCGTTGCCGATGATCTGCCCTGCATGGATAATGACGATGAACGGCGGGACAAATCTTCATTGCATAGGGCTTATGGCGAATCAACTGCGCTTCTTGCAAGCTATTCACTCATTTTTGCCGCTTACGAGAAAATTCATGAGAATGCTGAAGTGATGAAAACAGCCCCCCCGCCTTTTTCTGGTTTTGCCGGTGAGGTGTGTGCTCTTGCTTTAAAGCAAGCCAGCGTCTCCGCTGGTATTGCTGGGGCGACGATGGGGCAATATCTCGATCTCTATCCCCCCAATCAGAGTTTCGAGACGGTCAAAGAAGTGCTCTATAAAAAGACGGTCACGTTGTTTGAAGTGGCTTTTATCTTTGGATGGCTCTTTGGTGGTGGGATGCTGGGTCGACTTGATGAGGTTAAGCAATGCGCTTACCATTTCGGGATGGCCTTTCAAATTGCTGATGACTTGGGCGATCTTGTCCAGGATGAAAGGAATCACCGGGAAATCAATGCAGCTAAAGTTTTGGGCAATGAAAGGGCTCTCAATGTCTTCCAAAAAGAAATGGAGTGTTTTCAAAAACTCTTAAATGAGCTAAATCTATACACCCCATCTTTTGAAAAGTTGATCCATATGCTCAATAAAACTGCATTAGCTTACGCCCGCAGCAGCAGTCTCTGATTTTTTTTTGCGGTTTGGTAATAAGTCTTTTTCTATACATGTATCAAGGATTTGTTTTTCGATATCAGCTGTCATATCTGGATTTTTTTTCAACTCTTCGCGAGCGGCTTCCCTACCTTGTCCGAGGCGGGTTGCTCCCATGCTGAACCAGGTTCCCTTTTTATCGATGATGCCAAATTCTACGCCGAGATCAAGTATGGATCCAAACCGAGAAATTCCCTCGTTGAAGAGGATGTCAAATTCCGCAATCTTGAATGGAGGTGCGATTTTATTTTTCACAACTTTTACTTTGACTCGGTTGCCCACATCGACATTGTCACTTGATTTGATTGCTCCAATACGGCGGATATCCATCCGGACAGAGGAGTAGAATTTGAGGGCGCGGCCACCTGTTGTGGTCTCTGGATTGCCAAACACCACGCCGATTTTTTCGCGAATCTGGTTGATAAAAATCGCAGCAGTATTGCTCTTGGCTAGAGTTGCGGTGAGTTTGCGCAGGGCCTGGGACATCATGCGTGCTTGCAGACCCATGAAGGAATCACCAATATCTCCTTCTAATTCACTTTTAGGAACGAGGGCTGCAACGGAGTCGATGACAATGACGTCGACTGCATTTGAACGGGCGAGCATTTCGGCGATGTTGAGTGCTTCTTCTCCCGAATCGGGTTGGGAGATCAAGAGTTCGTCGAGATTGACTCCAATTTTGGCAGAATAAGTGGGATCAAGTGCGTGTTCAGCATCGATATAGGCAGCAATGCCCCCCATTTTTTGGGCACTGGCGACAATATGTTGGGCTAGAGTGGATTTTCCAGAAGATTCGGGGCCATAGATTTCAGTGACTCGTCCCCTTGGTACACCGCCGATCCCAATTGCAATGTCAAGAGTGATTGAACCAGTGGGGATTATGCCGATCTCGCGAGATGCTTGGTGTTTTCCAAGCGTCATCACAGCGCCTTGTCCAAATTTCTTTTCAATGTGGGACATAGCCAGTTCGAGGGCTTTTTTCTTTGCTTCGTTTGACATAGTTACTCCTTACATAGACTCTCTTAATGGTGCATTTACAAATTCATTCCACCAAGGATAGGAGCGATCTTTTTCCCTATGAGAATTCTCTTCGACTTGCACAAGCTTTAAAAAGCTTATTCCTCAGTTCCATGGCCTTCGGCCTATTCCACCTCAATTCCGCCTCAAATGTCCACTGGATATTTGAGCTTGCTCAAAATAAGGAAGGAATCGAGCCAGAGAGATCTCCTAGGAAAAAACCTCTATTCCTATTGGCGAAAGCAATTTATAAACACACTCTCAAGGTTGACGATTTTGAGCATTGTGCACAATAAAAAAATCTGCTTTACTCCCGTCTATGGGAAGGATCATTTTAGCTGGGGATATTGGGGGAACAAAAACGCATCTTGCTCTTTTTGAAGAGGGAGAAAAGCGCAAGTGGATAGTCGATGCAAAGTTCAAAAGTGCAGATCATGAAACTTTGCGCAGCATTGTGAAGGAGTTTTTGGCCGGCCATCCGGGATATGATATAGAGCGAGCTTGTTTTGGAATTGCAGGCCCTATCCAAGATCGTAAATGCAAGGCCACCAATCTTCCTTGGATTATCGATGCTGATTTGATTGAGAAAGAAGCAAATATCTCTCATGTTTCTCTCATCAATGATTTAGAAGCAAATGCCTATGGAATCAATTGCCTAGAAAAAAACGAATTTTTTTCGTTGAATGAAGGAAAAAAACATACAGGAAATGCTGCCCTCATTTCGGCTGGAACGGGACTTGGAGAGGCGGGGTTTTACTGGGATGGAAAAAAATATCATCCTTTTGCATGTGAAGGCGGACACTGCAGTTTTTCTCCAGAAAATGATCTTGAAGTACAGCTGTGGAGCTATCTTCGTAAACAGTATGATCATATCTCTTTTGAAAGGATTTTATCAGGGCCGGGACTCAATAGTATTTATCGCTTTTTGATTGACGAGGGAATTGAAAAAGAAGAAAAGCAAGTCAAAAAGGCGATGGAAAATACGGATCCAACCCATATCATCACTGAGATGGGAATGAAAAATGTATCGGCCTCTTGCGCGCGCGCACTCGATCTTTTTGTTGCAATCTACGGCGGTGAAGCGGCAAATTTAGCCCTTAAAATGCTTGCTGTTGGTGGGCTTTACATCGGTGGAGGCATTGCTCCTAAAATGCTCAATAAACTCTCAGAAGGAGACTTTATGAAGCGCTTCATCCAAAAAGGGCGCTTTACTTCTCTTCTTTTAAGAATTCCTGTCAAAGTAGTTCTCAATGAAAACACTGCACTCTTAGGAGCGGCTCATTATGCCCAAGAAAACAGCGGAACATGAGCGGCTCGAAGAGGGGCAGGAAAAGGTCGTTGTGCCCTGGTATAAATGGGGCCCCTATGTCTCGGAACGGAGCTGGGGGACCGTGCGAGAGGACTATAGTGCGGATGGCAACTCGTGGAAGTTTTTCCCCTACGAACTTTCCATCTCAAAAGCATATCGCTGGGGAGAAGATGGGATTGCTGGTTGGTGTGATCGTTACCAAGTACTTACCTTAGCACCCGCATTTTGGAATACGAAAGATCCCCATCTCAAAGAACGACTCTTTGGCCTTACGATTTTTGAAGGAAATCACGGAGAGGATGTCAAAGAGTATTACTATCATCTCGATGGTCTTCCTTCTCATGCCTACATGAAATATCTCTATAAATATCCACAAGGAGAATATCCCTATCAAAAGCTGCGCGAAGAAAATCTCAAAAGAGGAACCAAGGATCCGGAATATGAATTAATTGATACGGGACTTTTTAATGAGAACCGCTATTTTGACATCTTCATTGAATATGCCAAGGATACGGTTGAGGGAGTATGTATTAAAGTAGAGGCTTTCAATCGAGGTCCAGATCCTGCTCCTCTCCATTTTTTGATGCAGATGTTTTTTCGCAATCAGTGGTCATGGTCGGGCAAAGAAATTTCTCGCCCCAAAATCTCAAATGAAAAAGGATGCCTTGTTGCGGATGAGGCCGATATGCCTCAGATACAAAATCTCCCGATAGAATATCGGCTTGGCAAACGATATCTCTATGGCTCTGAAGGAGCAGAAATGCTCTTCACAGAAAATGAAACCCGCTTTGAAGAAAAAGGATATTATAAAGACGCTTTCCATCGAAAAATTTGTGATGGCGAAGAAACAACAAATCCAGAAAATGTCGGAAGTAAAGCCGCTTTACATTACAAAGTTGATGCGATCCAACCTGGAGATTCTGTAAAGTTCTTCTTTCGCTTCACAGATCAGCAGATGGAAAATCCACTTCAAGATGTGGAAGAGATCATCGCCAAACGAAAGGCGGAAGCGGATGCGTTTTATGCCTCTATTCAACCTGAAAGTGCTACCGAAGATGAAAAAAAAATCCAGAGACAAGCATTCGCCGGACAGATTTGGACGAAGCAAATTTATATCTTTGATGTGGGGCAATGGCTCAAAGGAGACAATCCAGACAATCCCCCTCCAAAATCGCGTCTTACTGGTCGGAATAGCCACTGGAAACATCTCAACTCGATGCGGATCATGCTCATGCCTGACAAGTGGGAATATCCTTGGTTTGCTGCATGGGATCATGCGTTCCATTGTATTACGTATGCTTTAATCGATCGGGAATTTGCTAAAAAGCAAATCTGGTTTCTTCTCTTTGACCAGTTCCAACATCCCAATGGGCAAATTCCTGCCTGTGAATGGGACTTCTCTGATCTCAACCCTCCTGTTCATGCATGGGTGGCTCTTCGCCTCTACCGCATGGAAGAAAAAGAAACGGGAAAAGGGGATCATGAATTTCTCGAAAAATGTTTTCACAAACTGCTACTCAATTTTACCTGGTGGGTCAACAAAGTAGACAATTCGGGCAACAACGTATTTGAAGGGGGATTCTTAGGTCTTGATAATATCACTGTCCTCGATCGTTCAGAAAAATTTCCAGGTGGGGCCATTCTGCAACAGTCGGATGGGACAGGTTGGATGGCTATGTTTGCTCTCAATCTCATGCGGATTGCGTTAGAACTCAGCAAATTCAATAAGGTCTATGAAGGGCTTGCTACCAAGTTTTTTCAACACTATGTTTACATCGCCCATGCAATGAAAAAACGGGGCAATCGCGATTATGAAATGTGGAGCGACCAGGATGGTTTTTTCTATGATGTTCTTACGCATCCCGATGGAACTTTTACCAAGTTCCGGGTCCGTTCTCTAGTGGGTCTCATTCCTCTCTTTGCTGTGGAAATTCTCCATGAAGATTTTATGGAAAAACATTCTGAATTCTATACCAATTTTCAGTGGTTCATGAATAATCGCAAAGATCTTGTCGAACCTTGTATCATTCCCACTATCAAAGATGGAAAAAAACATTATGTCTGCACACTCATGAATGCTAAACAACTGCACAGCGTTCTCAAATATGTCTGGGATCCAGATGAATTTCGTGGAACTTATGGCCTTCGCAGTATGTCACGTTACCATGAGAAAAATCCCTTTGTCTTCCAGGAAAAACAAGTGGGCTATGAGCCATCTGAATCGCTCTATACAGTTAAAGGAGGCAATTCCAATTGGCGTGGGCCTATTTGGATGCCGACTACATTCCTTCTCGTTGAATCTCTTTCTAAATTGGCAGAAGCTTTTGAAGAAGATATCACTATCCAAGCAGGAAAAGAACCACCAATTGGCATTGCCTCGATGGCAAAAGATTTTGCTGATCGTACGATCCAGATCTTTACTCTAAATAAAGAAGGAAAACGACCTGTCTTTGGTCCGCATTTTCTCAAAGCCCAAGATCCCAACTGGCGTGATTACATTCTCTTTCATGAATATTATAATCCTGAAACAGGCCAAGGTCTTGGCGCTTCTCACCAAACTGGTTGGAGCGCACTTGTCGCCAACTTCATCCAAGAATTTAGAACATGAACTTCAAGGCCAAAGTCCACCCTTGCGTATCAAGTGTTCCACGGCGTTGGTGAAAGACATTTTGTCCACTGGGAGCATTTGCAGTATCTCCAATGCGGACAACGCGCCAAAGTTGGTTCTGATGGAAAAAAAGATGGCTTTCCCATCCGAGTTTTGCTGTGAAGCCATATTGACAATCGCAAAATAGAGCAGACCATTGGATCCCAAGGTCGATATCGACGATTGCACGAGAAGCGCGAAAATGGGCCTTAGAATCGAGTATTTTTGATTTGGAATAGGGAGAGATGGCTAGACGGTTATTTTCGTCATGAGCGATGTCAAAACGGCCATAGATGACACTGGCAGCAAGGTTGCTATAAAGAGCCCAGCCGCATTCGAAATTCCAAATGCCACTCAAACCACTTCGCAGACCAATCCCTTTATAATCATTTTCAAGATGTACTTCATTGTTGAAAGGATCTTGAGAGGGATTCATGCGAGGGCTCCAGCTTCCCCCTTTATGTTCAAGATCATAATCTTGGTTGATCGAGAGATAACGCAGACCTACATAAGGGCGAATGGAAAGCCGTTTGCTTACCCAATAAGCGCGACCCAACTCGAAATCGATGAAGTCGAGATCGAATTTCCAAATGGCTTCTATGTCGCGCGCAAAGTTGATTTCTCCTTGCGCTGGTGAAAATGCTGACCAGAGTGTGATGAGAGTTTGATTGTCATCAACCTCTGCTTCTACATGGGTGAATGAAGAAGGGGAAAAATGGGTCCATGTGAGATCGAGATCCCACCCATCGCATGTTGTATTGTAGCCGAGACCAAATTTGAAGCCGAATTCCCATTTGGATTTCGGTGTTTCGAAATCATCATCGATGAGGTTGTTGATTTCTTGGATTTCAGGTGGCAGAGGATTGATGACGGGAATCGAAACAGAATTGCGAATGGCAAATTCCATTCCATCTTGATGCCCACTCCAATAAAATCCTGAAACAGTAAATACCCATTCTCCATTGCAAGTTTTGGGATAAACGGGTGCGTTTGCAATGGTTTCATCACAAGAACAAAACCCGCTGGATCCTATAAAAAAGGCAATAAGGATCCAAGGAAGCTTCTTTGGATCCTTAAGTAAGAACATAATTAGAATTCGAATTGAATAGTGAGTGTCCATCCTTGAGTATCAAGAGTTCCTCTACGCTGGAAGAACACATTTTCTCCATTGTCATTAGGAAGAGCAGCGACAGATACATCGCCAATACGATTGACTCGCCACATTTGGTTTTGATGGAAGAAGAGATGATGTTCCCAACCGAGCTGAATGGTAAATCCATATTGGCAATCACAAAGTAGAGAAGCCCATTGAATTCCAAGAGCTAGGTCAAGCATTGCACGTGAAGCACGGAATGACTCTTTGGTCTCGAGAATTTTGATTTTATCGTATGGACTTTCTGCCCTGCGATTCTCTTCATCATGATCTAAATCGAATCTTCCGTAGACAATCGAAGTGGCGAAGTTGCCATAGATGCCCCATCCACAGCCAAAATTCCAAACAGTATCAAATCCTGCGCGGACTCCCACACCTTTAAAATCATTATCGAGATCGACTTCATTGTTGAAGGGATCTTGGTTAATAGAGGTGCTACGTCGTGACCAACTTCCTCCCTTATGTTGGATTTCAAAATCTTGATCGATGAAAGCAACGCGAAGGCCTACAAAAGGACGGAAAGAGAGATATTTGCTTGTCCAATATTCTCGCCCCAATTCGAGATCAACAAGATTGAGCTGCAACTTCCAATGTGTTTCAATATCTGTTGCATAAAGAACACTGCCTTGTGCAGGTGCAAA
>JAAKFC010000035.1 GCA_011065225.1 Chlamydiota bacterium | reverse complement strand
TATTGTATAAAGGACTGATTATTAAGAACATTCGTAATTTTCATATAAATATTATAAAGGTTAATAATCCTTTTTATCTAGAGATTTTTTTTACCACAGAGATCACAGAGCCCACAGAGACTTCTTCAAACTTTTCTCTGTGATCTCTGTGATCTCTGTGGTGAATAATTTTTTTAATCTCTGGGGACAAACTCGAAATTTGCTGAAATTTCCTGCGAAGGGCTTTCGATCTGGAAAAAGGGGGTGAGGTCGATTTTGAGTCCAGATTCGAATTTTTCTATGAGGTCTTCCTTAGAAAGAGATTGAAGAGGGGAGAGGTGAGCGCATTTTGCCTTTGGATAGAAGAGGCCGATTGCTTCTTGTGGAGTATGGTTTGCCCACTCGTATTGGAGAGTAAGTGGCGTATCAAAATCAAGATTTTGCATTAGTTTTTTTATGTCTTCCTTGCGGTAAAGAGCGAGGGAAAAGGGATTGGGGGTGTTCCAATCATCGATCCCGGCAGAAAATTGCCATGCAAAGGGGATTTCACCGGAGGCAATTCCACGTAGAGCTGAATAAGGGGGAATCGGCTCATGACGGCTGAGCTCTTTAGAAAATTCGAGATTTTGATGATGAGAAAAATAGAGGCCATAGGCTTTTGACGTTTCAAGTGTGTGAATAGCTTTTGAGAGATCGAGAAGATTTTTGACAATGAGGGAATCTTCAGCAAACAAGATATATTTGCTGTCAGGTAAAGGGATGTCGAAAGCTACTGCATAGAGGAGGGCTTTAAAATTGTTTTCGATTTTTATGAATTGCACACCTGGAAAATCCAGCTTGATTTCGAGGTAATGGCTCTCAATTTCGGGCGATGAAGTCTTATAGAGAACGGTTGTTTTTCCAAGTCCGGTGACATAGTGTTTAATCGATTCGAGAAGTGCATACATTTGCGTGGGGTTATCTTCAGAAAAGATCACGAGGTCAGCAGACTGTTTTTGCGTGGTATGACTCGGGAGGTGTCTCAGGGAGGGATAATGCGGTTTTGCATAAATATGTTCATGACATTGTCTTTGGAAGTCAATATTGATTTTGTGGTCGCTGATGGGATTTTCTCGGTTATAGAGATAGAGGGTTTCCTCAATAAAGGCAATCCTTGGAGCAGACATTTCAAGGAGTGGAAGCATGATAGCCAAATCCCAACCCATGGAGTAAAAACGGCCGCGATAGAAGAGATCGGCAATCTCAATTTCTTTAAAGAGGGAGGCATAAAAGCTGCGCAAATGGGAGGTTACCCAAGTGCTCGATCGAAAGGTTCGATTTTCGATGACTTTGTCTGGTAATTTTTTGCAGATGCACGGCTCTTGCTTCAAGGAGGGATAGTCGAGGTAATTGCCATAGGACATCCAGACACCCGGATCGGCATAGGTTTGATTGAGGATTTTTAGTACATTCTCATGCGCTAAATAGTCATCACCATCGAGAAGAATGATGATTTCATGATCATGACATGAGTGAACGGCATTGTAGATATTCGCTAGGGCACCTGCATTTACAGGGTTGTGAATGAGGGTAGCACACCCTTTCTTGTCGAGCTGGGTCAAAAGGGTTTTCGCTTTTTCAAGAGTATCATCGCGCGAATTATCATTGATGTAGATCACTCGAAAATTTTCATAATCTTGCGAAAAAACAGAGCGGAGGTTTTTTTCGATGTATTTGGAGTTGTTATAGGAGGGGATAACAATCACAAAGGGTTTTTGTTCAGTGACGGGATGGGAGGTTTTTTCTGTTTTGTTCTTATGAGAAAGGATGAAATCCTTGGCAAAAAAAGCAGACACACCGAGGACTAGAAAAAGAATGAGGAAGAGCTTAAGTCTCATTACCCTTCCTTAATTGGGATTTTCTTGGAAGATCCTTTATGAGTTTTAGAAAAGGTCACTTGCAAAATCCCATTTTTGCATACGGCGTCGGGTTGTTTGGCCTCATCAATTTCCCCGGGAACGGCAATCCGATAGGAAAAGGAACTATGGGCTTTGCGGTAGAATTTTTTCTTTTTGTCTTCGGTTTCTTCTTTTTTTTCGGCTTTGATCCATAAGATCCCTTTGTCATAGGTCATGTCGATTTCTTCAGGGCGAATACCGGGAATTGCAGCTTCGACAGTAACATGCTGATCATCTTCGGAGACGGTAAGGCCGTTTAGATTTGCGAATTCTTGCAAATCCCAATCATCACCGACGTTTTCCAAAAAAGAAAAAGGATGCCTAGAACGGGGAAAGGGCCAAAAAGGGCGAGGTTGTTCTTCAGCCATGGTTTGTATTGTAAGAAATCACGTACCTTTGGTCAACTTGTTATTGATTTTTTCCTCTAAAAAATCGGAAAGTTCTGGATGGTACTTATTGATATAGCGGCGCAATTTTAGGGTTTCATACAAAAGGATTTTGTTTGTGTTACTTGGAATTTTTAGGGTTTCATCGATCGTGAACGAGCCGAGATCGATCTCTATGGCTTTTTCTCCAACGAAGCCGAAATTGCGCTGGCGCGGATCGTGATCAGAAAGCCCTGCTTGGCATCTTGCGACAATGAGGTCTATGAGGGCAGAAAGACGTGTTTTGGCAGCTTCTAGTTCTTTGACTTCAGCTAAGGCAGAAAGGGTGGGAAATGCCATGACAGCTTTTTCTTGTAGGGCAAAGGACAATTGATCGAGGTCAGGGGAGTGCAAGACGCCAATTGCATCGAAGAGTTGCAGTTTCACATGCAAAAAGTCGGTCTTATTGAGATGGAGATAAACAAGACCCGTTCCTTGGCGGAATCGTTCATAGGCCAGTTTGCAGCTAGAAAAGAGGGCGGTGAGTTTTTGGATTCGACTTTTTTGGTATTTGGCTCGCAAAGGGTAGGGAAGAAATTTATCTGCAAATTTTTTTGGACGCATATGATGGAGCTTGAAAAATTTCAGAACGTATTTTCCATCTTTTGAGACAAAGGCATAGCTTTCGCCACCACTATTTAGAAAAGAATAGGGCTGAGAAAGGATGGTTTGCAATCTTTGGCTCGTATGATCTCCGGGAAGGAGGGTTTCCCAGTCAGAATTATGGGGAAGATCGGCTTGAATTTTTTGGAGCTGAAAACCTTGGGTTTGTTTGTGGCAAAAGCGTTCAACGGCAATGAATCCTATGAAGAAAAGAGCTCCCTGAATGACCCAATTTTTCATAGCCGGATTGCCTGTTGAAGTTTTTGTTCAAAGTAATCCAAAAGCTCAGGGGTGTGCTTTTTGATCCACTCTTTTAGCTCGAGGGTTTCATAAAAGAGTTCACGCTTTGAAAATAGGGGGCTATTGATTTGGGGATTGGATACAAATGAGCCAATGTCAATTTCAATCACTTTTCCATCCATGATGCCAAAGTTGCGATTGACAATGGGATCGCTATTGGAAATGCCGAGTTCTGTGCGATTGTGAATGCAGGTGAAGAGGGAATCGATGATGTTTTTGGTCTCTTCTTTATGGAGTTCAAGATAGGAAAAGAGAAGGTCTGCTTTTTTTTGGAAAAGGAAAGGGGTTTTGTCTAGATCGAGCTGATAGCGAATGCCAATTTTGTCATAAATGGTGATGACGGGATAGCGTTCCTTGTAGGGATTGAGATTGAGATGCAAAACACCGGTTTGCTCCGGTAGTTCATTTTGTGCGATTTGGGCGCTTTTGAAAATGCTGTTTATTCGCTTTTCTCGTTTTTCTAGAATGGTGTTTTGCCAATTTTTCAGAAATTTTGGAAGTGGCAGATTTCGCAGGATTTTGGAGCTAGGCCAAAGGTGGTAATGTTTGAATACTTTTAGGACGGTTTCGCCATCGGCGCCTAAAAAAGCATAGCACTGCACACCGCTTCCCAAAAAGGTGTAGGACTGATCGAAAATTTCTTGCGGCGGCAAAGAAGAAGAGGTTTCCCATTCGATTTTTGGAGCATAATCGGCCTCTGTTTTTTCGATGCGAAAGCCATTCGTTTGGGTGCGGATGACTTTATCCATACCGATGAAAAGAAGGACGATGAGGAGAAATTTACAAAATCTTTTCATAGAGAAGTTCTTCTCGGCAAAGCTGGAGGTTTTCTGGATAATTTTTCTTGACCCATCCAAGCAGCTGGAGAGTTGCTCGAAGAGCTGCTTTTGCATGGGGATCGGGATTTGTTGATTGGACTCGGTAAATGAAGGAGCCGATATCGAGCTCAACGGGACATTCACCGAGAAATCCACAGTTTTCGAGCACATTGCCATCTTTGTTTTTGATTCCCAGTCTCGAGCGGTCCTCGATTAATGCTAGAAGCTTTTTCATCGAGAGAATAGCCTCCTTGATTTGTCCCCCTTGAAAGAGTCGGTCCAGGTGCTCAGAGGTGGGCTCGGCTTTTTTTTGCAGAACAAAATCGGTCTGGTCGAGATCAATTTCATGGGCAATGCCCAGCTTGTCGTAGATATGCGTTTTTCCAAGACACGTGGACGTTTTGTCAATATGAAGAAAATATACCCCGGTTTGATCGGGAAGCTTTTCTATAGCTATTTTTGCACTTTCAAAAAGATGACTCATCCGCTTTTCACGTGCACAAATAAGTGGCGTAGCTATTGCCTTTGGAAGAAGTTTTTTGGCAAGGTCTGTCGAAAGTCCCATATGATGGTGCTTGAAGAGTTTTAAAATAGTTTTCCGATCTTCTCCAAGAAATGCATAGAATTGTACTCCACTTCCCAAAAAATAGAAAGATTGCTGGAGATTTTCAGGCAAAGTTTTTGTTTGATAGGAAAAGGGATAAGGATGCCTACAAGCCGCTTTTGTGTAGCGAAATCCATCTGTCTGCCAGCGACAGAAGCGCTCAACGGCAAAAAAGAGCAGAGTTGCAAGAAAAAATTTATAGATCTTGAAGCGCATCATAATAAGAGGGAAGAAGTTGGGGATGGTGGGTTTCAAGCCAGTGTTTGAGGGGAATACTGATTTTTTCGATGTCCTCCTTTTGTTTTTCAGGACTTTTCAGAGATGAATTGTAAAAGAGAGCTCCAATGTCGATTTGTACTGCCCGATCACCCAAAAATCCAAAATTCGTGCGGATGAGGGGATCGCGATCCTCAATCCCCCTTTCCATTTTTCCTTTAAGAAGAGCAAAAAGAGAGTCAAAACCGGCTTTTGCTTTTTCAAAATCTGAAGCCGCGGCGCAAGTAGCAAAATAGGGATAGGCCATTGTAGCTTTTTTTTGGAGGGCAAAGCCGTATTTGTTCAGATCGATGTGATGTTCAATTCCGAGAGGATCGACCAGGACTGCAGAAGGGCAATCTGTTGATCTAGCAGGGTGAACATAATATAGGCCGGTTTCTTTACGCAAATGATCGTAGGCAATCTGATAACTTGTAAAAGCCATTTTCCATTTCTTCTGGTTGTAGGAAATTTTTTCCTGAAAAGGAGTGAAACGAAGCCAAGAAATCCTTCTCTGATAGCGGTTATTAAAGAGTTTGAGAATGGTGGTTTCGTCCTCGGAGACAAAGGAAAAGCTTTGCAAACCTCTACCAAAGAAGCGAAATTTTTGTCCAAGCACATTACGAAGATCATTGGGAAGAGGAGGGGAAGGTTGCGAGAGACAAGTGGTATTGTTTTGTAGTTTAGAGAGGCGAAATCCTTTCGTCTGATGGTGGCAAAACCTTGCTGTTACCCAAATTGACAAAATAGCAAAAATTCCAAGAAAGAATCGCTTACTCATAGATTTTTTCCTCCAAGTATTCCGCTAGTTCTGGAGATTCTTTCTGAAGGAAGGTGTAAAGACGTCTGGTAATTTTTACCAAATCTTCTTTTTGTATCTTAGGGTCTTCTCTTCGTGGATCGAATTTTAAGCGTCCCACATCGATTAGGATGGCTTTGCCATCAATAAATCCCACGTTGCGATGGATTCTTGGATCTTCATCATAGATTCCTTTCTTGCAACGAGTGAGTATGAGCTCGCAAATGGAATCGATGCCGTCTTTGGCTTTACTGAGCTTCTTTTCTTGAATAAGGTTCGAGAAATAGGAAAGAGCAAGATCGGCTTTTTTCTGCAAGACGAATTCGACCTGGTCGAGATTGATCTTATGTTCGATTCCGATCTTGTCGACAATGCGGACTGTTTTTCGCAAAGAGTTTGTTTTATTGAGGTGGACATAGAGAAGGCCTGTTTCTTCCATGAGATTTTCAAAGCTAAGCTTATAACTACGAAAATCGCGCAAAAGCTTGGCCGTTCGCTTTTTTCTCTGATTTTTACGCTTTGTTGCAAGGTGTTTGGGAAGAGGAAGAATTTTCAGCCAAAAGGGGAGGCGCCTGAGGTGATGCTTGAAGAATTTTAGGACATATTTCCCATCTTCGGAAACGAACGCATAGACCTGTCCTCCCGCTGCTAAATAAGAAAATTTCTGGTCAAAAACCTCTGGTAAGGGACCATTTTTTACATCCCAATTTGGCTCAAATACGAGATTCGAGTGGATCTTTGTGAGTGCAAAACCTTCCGTTTTGTCATAGCAAAACCTCGGAACATAGTAGATCACAAGAGCAAGAAAAAACAATTTTAAGAGCTGCACTACAAAAAACCCTCCTTTGTTTTGCGATAGGAGGGAAGTAGGATGGGATGGGTCTCTTTGATCCATTCTTCAAAGGGCGCTGTAATCCGCTTGAGATCAGCAGAGTAAATTTCTTTTTTCCTCATGTCTTCTGATCTCACAAATCGCCCCACATCAATTTTGATTGCACGACTGCCTATAAAGCCGCAATTCGTCCTGATATTTGGATCGCGATCGCGAAATCCCTTTTTTGCACGCGTCTGAATCATTACAAACACCTCTTTGAGGGCTTGTTTTGCCTCTTCTACCTTGCCACTTCCCATAAGCTCATCGATCTGGTCATAGACTCGAGTGGCCCTTTTTTGCACGACAAAATCAAAGCGATCGAGATCAATGAAATGACGAATACCAAGCCGGTCTTTAATTGCCAGCTTGGTTTTCAGATGAGAAGTTGGATTCAAGTGACTGTAGATGAGACCAGTTTCTTCATGTAATTCTTCAAAAGCGATCTTGTAACTGAAAAAATCGCGCTGCAATTTATCTGCACGCTTGAAATTGCGCTTTTCGCGGAACTTGTGCAGGAATGCAGGCAAAGGCAAGTGATTTAGGAGCCATGAAGGGCGAAAAAGACGCTGTTTAAAAAATTTAATCACATATTTCCCATCTGCACTAAAAAAAGTGTACGCTTGTCCGCCTCTTCCAAAATAGTTGTAGGCTTGCGAAAGGGCAATTTGCAATTCTGTTTCCTCTTCGTCATCTAGGGGGCGAGTGGCAAATTCTGCAGAGTAAGGGCGATTGGAAGAGATCCCCAAAATGGTAAATGTATCGGTCTGTTTTTTGCAGAAGCGTGGGATGAAAGTCAGCACGAAAATCCATACAATAATGCGGATGGAAAAATCAAAATACTTCATGGCAAAATTCCTCATAAAGGGCATGGAAATCATCGGAGAGCTCTGGAAAATTGGCATTGATCCAATGCTGAAAATCTTCTTTTGATTGTGCAATGGGTTTTTGTAAAAGTGTATCAGAAAGGGAAAAACGCCCACCATCGATTTGTATAGCATGGTCCCCTACAAAACCAAAATTTTTTGCAAAATTGGGATCGGCATCTTCGATTCCTTTTTCAATACGCGATTTTAAGAGGGAAAAAAGACCAGCAAGATGCTTTTGATTGGGGTCAGATGTGATTTTTTCTTTCACCAGTATTGCTCTTTTTTGGATAACGAAAGGGATCAAATTTGGGTCCATTGTATGGCAGATTCCGAGTTTGTCAATGATCTTCAGTGAAGAAGAAATGGGTGTTTTGCAATCCAAGTGTATGGCAACAAGGCCCGTCTCTTCGGAGAGTTTTTCAAATGCGAGGAGGTAGCTTGCCAATGTTTCTTTGAGCTGATTTTCTAGCTTTATTTTCTTTTTTTCGAAATGGGGAAAGAGATGGGAAAGGAATTGCAAAACCTGCAGTCGCGAAGAGCGAAAACATTTGAGGACATACTGCTCATCTTGTGAGACAAAGACATAAGATTGACCACCTTTGCCTAAATAGGTGAAAGGCTCCGCAAGAAGAGAATGATCCAATGTTGGGCTCTGCCCATCGAGAAAAACTGTTGCAATTTTTGAAAGAGTGAAGCGATCCGTCTGTTTTTGAGCAAAATGCGATAAGCCTAGAGCGACAGCTACAATGAAAATGAATTTTTTCATGCCTTTGCAATTTCCTCTTTGAGATGTGCAGAAAGTGTAGGAGCCCTTTCTTTGAGCCACTGGTAGAGACGATCGGTGATCCGAATGAGATCCTCTCGATAGACATTTGGATTAGCCCTTTCTGGGTCGAATTTAAAACGGCCAATATCGAATTGCATCGGTCCCTCTTCTGTGAATCCAAAATTGGTTTTCAGATCGGGATCCTTATCGAAAATTCCCTTTTGGCAGCGGGTTTTTAATAAAGCAATGAGTTGGCTCAGTTGTTTTTTTGCAAACTCGATTTCCCCATGAGAAATCCATTTCTCTAAGCTTGGGTAAAACGGTTCTGCGAAATTTTGCAAGATGAATTGCATACTGCTCAAATCGACAAGATATTCCACGCCAATTTTGTCGTAAATTTTGATCTTTTTAGGGAGATGAGAGGGATTGAGATGAAGATGCAAAAGCCCTGTTTCTTTAGCAAAATGGTGATAGGCGAGCATATAACTGGAAAAATCTTTAAGCCGTTTGTTTTGCCGTTTTTCAATCGTGGCTAAAAGGCTTTTTTTGAGTGGGGGTGGCAATAGGGTAGCCAAAAAACCTAAAGGATGGCCAGCTCTATTGTGACGATAAAATTTCAGGACATATTTCCGATCTGAAGAAATAAAGGCATATGTTTGCGCTCCATGACCCATATAGGAAAAAGACAGGTCAGGGATTTCAGTGCCTTTTGTCTCCCACTCAGAATGAGTCCTTAGATCAGAATGAATCTTCCTCATAGAAAAGCCATCTGTTGCACTTGTACATAGCTTATAGAGCAAAAAACCAAAAGCACTATAAAAAGTGAGTTTCTTCAAAATGCGCATCGTGATAAATTATATCCATGGCGCAGGTAACAAATCAACTTCCCTACGAAGAGTTAAAGCCTCTTCCCCAGGCCAAAGAGGTTTATCCTCGCTTGGCAAAACTCATGCAGAAGGTTGTTCTTGCAGTTTCTGTCATTTTTCTCTCAATGGGAGCTGGAGCAGTGCTTGGTCTTTGTAACTGGGGGATTTCTGTCTTTACTGGCACACTTGCAGGGGGCGTGCTTGGGCTTATTGCAGGAATTGCTATGGCCATGCTCACGAAATTGCCCACTAATGTTGAAGAATATCGGATCGAGACCCTAGATCAAATCAAAAGCATAACAGGCAATCCAAGAGCTCTTAGTGCTCTTAAAACATTGAGAGATTTTTTTTATTATCCTTTCAAAGAACTTCAGCAAAACTCCCATCTCCACTTACTTCATGGCGAGCTTGCTGCTGTGGGGGATTTCATCGATTCAAATCGCGCTGATGCCAGGAAAGTTTGGAGCGAGTTCTTGACCCACTTGAATGCAACCCCTTTTTCGACCCCTGATGGAGAAAAAGCCCTTTTCAACGGTGCTTCTCTATTAAATCGCTTTTCTGGAAAGTTGAAGCAAGTAAAAAGAGAATGGCTCAGTTCGTGGAGTCCAAGTGATGAGGATCTTCAAAGCATAGAACAAATCGGCAAAGAGGCTTTTGGGAAATCCTATGCATTTCCAGCGGACAGAATCAAAAAGACCTTAGCAGAATATCGCCCAAGTGGTATGCGCATTGCTCGCAATAAAGAAACAGAAGAAATCCTCGGGTTTGGCTGGTACTACACGGAAAATGGCGTGGTAAAAATCGCTGAAATTGCCCGAAAACCTGAAGCCTGCCGGCTCAATATCGGCTGTGACATTCTTCAGGAGATCATCAATGCCCAAAAGCCTGGGCAGCCAATTCAGATTTGTTTGCGAAGGAGCAATCCTTTTATTGGGAGACTGCAGAATTGGAAATTTGTTCGTATTCAGGAATTGCCCAAATATTACGATACGGCTCCTCCTGAAGACGGGATTCTCATGGAGCTCAATTGGCAAGAATATAGCAAAATGCTTTAGTCACCCAAGTTGCTACCCATTATTCCTCTATGCTATCTGCGCTGTCTACCACTTACATTTTGCTCGTCGCCCATATGGCCTTCCTCTCAAATCTTGTATCTAAACAGCTCGCTAACGCTAGAGAGAAATAGGGGTAGCAACTTGGGTTTTAGTCAACTTGGATAGTTCGAGTGACGTTATTGAAAAGTCCAGGGGCGACTTCATTTTTTTCATTAATGAGCTCGAGTTGTACAGTGTGTTGCCCACTTTCAATGCCATAAATATAATAGGGCACCCATTGCGTCAGAATTCTCGTGATATCTTTATCTATCGTAACCCTCACCTTAAAACCATCCTTAGAAAGCTGAATATTTGAGAGGTAGAAATCCAGCAAGATCGGCTTCTTTTCACCATAGCGAAGTGTTTCAAGCGGCTCATTATAGGTCAAATAAGGAGCATTGAGATTGACACCCAGATTATCCTCCCTCTCTCCCACGTAGAAAGCACGAGCAGCAAAGCATCCAGGCCCTTTTAAGCTTTCACCAAAGGAGCGAGCGGGAAAAGCTCGAATCACATGCATCCCTTCCCCTAGATTGAAAGGAATAGAAGCTGTGAGAGTCCAGTTAAAGAATAGATTGTTGTTATCAAGAGCGTCGACAAATGACTTATAGATCTCGATGGGGTGATGGTTATCGACGAAAACCAAAAGACTTTGCCCCATTGGGTCGTTATAGATTTCTTTGCCCCGATCAAAGTCGCTATTGGTCCCCACGTTAAATCCGACGAGCTGAGCCTGCACCTCAATGCCTGAACGATAAACAATCTGTCCCTTTTTGGGGAACGTGATTGTCAAGTCTATATTATTGGGCTC
>JAAKFC010000034.1 GCA_011065225.1 Chlamydiota bacterium | reverse complement strand
AAAAAGGTCTGCCCGTGTCATTGGATCTGCCTCTTGAATTTGAAGCCCGTCATTTGCAGCTTCTATAGCTAATTCATATTCGCCCTTTTCATTGTGAGCGAAAGCTTTTTCATTGTAAGCGAAAGCTTTTTGTCTAAAAAGGTCTGCCCGCACAGTTGGATCTGCCCCTGCATCTTGAAGAATTTCAAGCCCGTCATTTGCAGCTTCAAGAGCTAAATCATATTCGCCCTTTTCATTGTGAGCGATAGCTTTTTGTCTAAAAAGGTCTGCCCGCCTTCTTGGATCTGCCCCTGCATCTTGAAGAATTTCAAGCCCGTCATTTGCAGCTTTAAGAGCTAATTCATATTCGCCCTTTTTATTGTAAGCGACAGCTTTGAGTACTTGCTCATCTGGGTTTTGAATGGATAAATGTTCTAAATTCATAGAATTATTTAAAGATGTTATATTTGTGGAAGAATTAATACTCATAAAACGAAAGCTCCTTTAACTTTTTTTTGTTACATAGATATCATAACATATTTAAGAATAAAAAAAACCTAATATATTTTTTTTGAAACCTGTTTTTGAGAGATCTCAAAAAAAACCTTAACATCTTTTTCTCTTCAAGAAAAAAAAATATGGCACTTGTTTCCATAATTTCTTCCAGTTAAACTGAAGAAAGAGTTTGGTATAAATTCAAAAATCTATCGCACTAAGAGGGTAGCGATCACGGGTAGAAGATGATTATTGCAATTTTTCCACATAGTCAGAAAAAAGAATCCAAACATTTGGCCATCGGGATTCAAGAATATTTAACTGCCCGTGGAGCCACTGTTGTGGCTGAAGATGATGTGGCAGAAGAAATTGGTGCGACACCCATTTCTAAAGTTCCCGAAGAGCAGATTGAATTTCTCCTCTCCATGGGTGGCGACGGAACAATTTTAGGGCTCGTGCATAAGTATATTCATCTCGATGCTGCCATTGTAGGGATCAATCTGGGGCATTTGGGCTTTATGGCCGACATTCCTGTCTCTGAGATCTATCCTAGCCTGCAAGATCTTATTTTGGGCCACTATACGATCGATGAACGCATCACACTCGAAGGCATTTTAGCTGATGGTGAAAAAAACTTTGCCGTGAATGACATTGTCATTCATCGCGGGAAAAATCCCTGTCTTGTCGAAATGGCCATCCATGTGGAAGGCACCTATCTCAACACGTTTGTTGCGGATGGACTCATCCTCGCTACCCCCAATGGCTCAACAGCCTATTCTTTAGCTGCTGGTGGTCCGATCGTCACCCCTGACCAAAATGCCCTGATCCTCACTCCAATTAGTCCACATACGATTTCTAATCGTCCTATCGTACTCAGTAGCGATCAAGAAATCCAAATCCAATACTTGAGCAATTACGATCCCTTAGAAGTGAGCGCAGATGGAATCACTCGTCATGAGCTGCATACAGGGGATGTTTTGAAAGTGAAACAGAGCGAAAAATCTTTTCGCCTTGTCAATCTGACAAGGCATGATTATTTCTCCACTTTGCGCACTAAACTCGGCTGGGCTGGGAAATTACGTTAGCAATTCTCTTACTGTGTCATGGATAAGGGTGTATTGCTTATCATTATGAATCATTCCTACTCGCCCTGAATAGGGATTGCGCAGGGCTTTGGCAATGCGGAAAATATTCCAACTTTTTGTACGAAAAGCTTCATATGCAGCTAAAAATGTTCCTGTTCGTCCTATTCCTGCGCTGCAATGGACAAGAATGGGACCATCCCCTTTAATTTTGCTCACTTTTTTCACAAGTTTAGCAAGTGTCTTTGGATTCACAACCCCAAAATCAGGCCAATTTTCCAAATGGAAGTGGTCGATCTTCTTACCTCTAACCTGCAACTCGCGGTGCTTAATCATCTCATTTTCAAATTTGGAAAACACTTGCGAAGTTTTTTTACATGAAGACCAATAATCGGTACATTTAACAATCCCGTTTTCGACTGGATTTGTGAGTGTGATAATGGCCTTTACTTTTTTCTGAAAAACCATGTTCCAAAATTGCTTAAATTCTGTAGGAAGGGGGGCTTGGCAGGCAATAGCTTTTCCCTCTAAAACCCAATTGGCATTGAAATACTCGTCTTTTTCCAATTTCACTCTTGTAGGTTCATTTGGAAAGATGCCATGATAGCGATTTCGATCGGGATGATCTATAGCAACAGTAAAATGCTCGAGGTTTATGGGCTCATCCTGAGCTCTAAGAATCTCATATTCTCTTTTCAAACGCTCTTTTCGAGAATAAAAGCAATAATGAAAGGTCCATCTAAAGGCAATCAAAATTTCTGTTGTCAAGGTTGCAATGGCAAGCAAAGGCGAAACAACCACTCGAGTGATACCTCCTAAGACATCTCCACTACAGGTCAAGAGGGGTTTCCATTGCTGAAAGCACCAATTGTGCACGTGATCTACGCTCATGAAAGTACAGTATATTCTATAGAAGCTTAGATCTCTATAAATTGTTTTTTTTAATGTCCTATTCGCAGATATATTATTAATTAATAAATTACTTTACATCATTTTTAAATTGAAAATTAATATTAAATTATATATAGTATTTAATACTATGATGCGAATAAATCAAAGAGCTAGTAATCCTAATTTCTCCACCTTTATGTGGTACCACAGACATATCTTCATGTCTTTATCCCTTGCTTTGCCTATTGTCCTTCAAATAGGTTCAATTGCAATTAAAGTCTTCAAACATCCAGAAATAATATCAAATAAAATTTTTAATTTTAAGCAGTTTGTCATTAGCTCTTTCACAAGAAACGCTAATGAGACAGAAGAGCAATTCAAAAAAAGATTAATAAAAAATGTGATTTTGGTTTCAAGTTTGGTCCTTGGAATTTCGACTTGTGTTTCTCTTCCCTTTGTTGTTCTTCCAATGAGTTTTGCCATCCCCTTAGCTTTATCAATAATTTTTTTAAGTGGTGAACTGCTTCTTAACGCTAAGCGATATTCTGAAGAAATTCCCGCAAAGTGGATTAAAGCCAAGACATTCATCAAGGAGTCATTCACACCAAAGCCCGATGAGACATCCCAAGCCGCAACAATAAGAATTGCAAGGAATATAGCGATTGCAACAGTAGGTGCTGCTGCAATCATCACAGTCGCTTTTGCCCTCCAGCATATGATTGCAGGCGCTTTAGCTGCAAAAGCAGCTGGTTCTTTTTCGATATGGGAGCTTCAAAACTTTTTACCTGGCCAAACCGTTTTCATGGTATTTTTAGAATATGGGATCCTTGGACTCGCTCATGGCGCTCTCGCGATTAAAAAATTCAAAGAAGGGAAAAATATCGAAGCCCTTTTTCATCTTGTGAATTGCATACTCGGTTTCTATTTTCCAACTTATTATTTTCTCCACAGCACAACTAAAGCCCCTATGCGAATTCATCATTCTTTTCTCGGTCTTTTAATTTCCCTTGCTCCATTTAAAACTTTAAAGGTCTATGGTGCTTTAACTACTGTAGATTCTTTTGCCTATGCTTTTTTTCCCCATCGAGGACATTGGGAATATAATCGAAAGCTTGATTTCTGGCGTTGGAGTAGTTCGGATTTCCAAAATCTTGTTCTAGATAACAAGTCTCTTTACGCTGGTGTTTTTGGGACAACAACTGTAGCTGAATTCGCCTCAAGCAGAAGCTTTTCCAAGGATTTGCTGTTTAAGAAGACGGGTTAAATAGAAATTGACTGTCATCGATCAGTTCATCTGTTGTCGCTTTCATCGCTTGATTGAAAGTTTGAAAAGCAGCATGCCTATCTTTTTGAAAGTTCTTGAAAAATCGCCCCGCATGTTCCGCTGTTTTAAAGGCTATATTTGCTCCCATTCCTTGGAGAAAACTTGCAGAAGCGGCGGCATCTCCAACTAGAATCGCTCTTTTTCCTTCATCAGAAAAACATTCTGCCTGTTGAAGGGTAACAGGAATATTTTCAAAAATTTTTGCTCTATTGTTTCTTAAAGCCTGAGCTTCTTGCTGCCAGTTCGATTTTTCTGCGATTTCGAGAAGTTGCTCCTTCCCTAACTCATCGGAATCTTCAGCTTGCAGAAAAATGATGCCTGCAGAAGGGATTGTAATTTTTCGGCAAAAAAGATGATTGATCTGTATTGGGTCTGGAAAGATTTCTTCTGCTTGACCAGAGGATTCTTGTCGCATGAAGGCAACCAAGCCCTTTGCTTTACCTTTTATGACATTTGGGATGCCAAGGGCTTCTCTAGTTGTACTTTTTGTTCCATCAGCTCCAACGATAATATCATAGGAGGAAGCAATGCCATTTATTCTGGGATGATTTCCCTCAAATCCTTCAAATTCGCCATGAAGGATTGTAATTCCCAATTTGTTGACTCTGGCTCTTAAACATTCTTCCAATTGATTAATCGGGACAATACCAAGCTTTTTATTATCCCCAAGATCAATATTGCGCATCTCTGGGATTTCAACTTTCCATTTCTTCAAGAGATCCAAAGAAGAATCAAATAGAAGAAGCCATTGAAATCTCGAAGAGGCATCTCTTTTTTCTACAAGAGTAACGCGTGCACCACTTTCGTGTGCTTCAATCGCTGTAGCAAGACCAGCAGGTCCTCCGCCAATTATTAGAACAGAAGGATTAGTATTTATACTCATGGAAAGTATTATACAAAAACTGACAATTAGTTATGAAAATTAAAAATATTTTTATTAATTTTTAAGAAGAAGATTTAAATAGACTGTTCTAGGCTTTACATTGTGATCAAGAGCTTTTTGTGCCTCTAAAATATTTTTTGATAGACTCTCAAACAGAATGGGATCTTTTTCAGCATGCAAAAATCCATGCAATACGGTTTTTGGATCTTCCTCGTCTAGATTAGAAAGAGCTTCCAGAAGCTTATCCCACTCCCCTTTTTGTGCTAAGGCAATATAGGGGCGGACATCAAAAGGTGGAATTTCTTCATTCGAATAGGAAATCGGCTGCAGCCGCGAGAGTACTGTAGGCAGGAGTTGATCGGGATGATCTGATAAAAGAAGGAAATAGGTGTCCTCAGAGGGCTCTTCAAGGGTTTTGAGAAGGGCATTGCTACCAGAAGGAAGCATTTTTTCTGCTTCTTCGATGATAAAGATTTTTCGCTCTGCTTCAAAGGGTGGAAAACCCATTTCTCGGACGATTTTTTGGATGTTTGCCATGGGATGCAAATGACTCTTGCCCTCAGGAACATAAAAATGCAGGTCAGGATGATTGCCAGAATCTATTTTGGCTAGATGGATTGGCCCCAAAATTTGTTTGCAGAGGTCTAGGGCATTTTCTTTTTTTGCGCCGATAAGGAGCAGAGACTGAGACAAATTCTTAAGCACTTGCTGCGAGACAATGGACATCGATCAATTTGAGAGCTTCTTGAAAAACTTCTTCCCTTGATTTTGCGGCATCGATGATTTGAAAGCGAGCGGGATTTTTTCTTCCGATCTCTAAGAAAGACTCGCGAATTTTTTGATGTAGGGCGATGTCTTCTGCTTCGATTTGGTCTTTTCGCCCTGTAGCTTCTTTGACCCGCTGCAGACCAACTTCTGGGTCGACATCGAGATAAATTGTGAGGCTCGGGGTAAGGCCATCAGTTGCAAAACGGCAAAGTTCTTCCACTTTTTCCATGCCAAAACCACGTGCTCCACCCTGATAAGCAATGGTCGAATCATTATAACGGTCGCAGAGAACAACTTTTCCCTCTTCGAGAGCGGGACGAATCACTTTTTCCACATGATGGGCCCGGTCAGCGAGAAAGAGAAAGAGTTCGGCTTTTCTCACTACAGGTTCATTGGGATGGAGCAAAAGTTCACGAATGATCAGACCCGGCGCTGTGCCGCCTGGAGCAAGTGTCTGGATGACATCGTGCCCTCTTTCAATCAAAGCGGCATGAAGTCCAATGATGAGAGAGGATTTTCCAGCTCCCTCTCCTCCTTCAAAAGTTATGAAGTGTCCTTTCACTTGGCCTCTATGTATTCGAGTTTTTGGATTCCTACGAGATAATCACTCTTCTTAAGCTGGACAAGGCGCACTCCTTGGGTCGATCTTCCCATGACTCGCACGTCTTTTATCGGAATACGCACGGTCTGGCCTCCCTTGGACATCATGAGAACGCTATCGAGATCGGTGACGGAAATTGCTCCGATGACCATTCCATTACGCGTGCTGGTGATGATCGAGCGGACGCCAATGCCTCCCCGTTTGGTCTGACGGAAATCACCCACTTTCGAGCGCTTGCCATATCCCTTCTCACAGACAATCAGAAGGCTTTCATCTCCTTTGACCACTTCGCAAGAAACCACGCAGTCGCCTTTCCCTTTTTTGAGCATTGCACCTCGCACTCCACGAGCTACACGACCAATAGGGCGAATTTCGGATTGGTCAAAACGGACAGCCATTCCCGCACGAGTAAAGAGCATGACTTGCTCTTCTTCATGCACAAGACGTACAGCAATCACTTCGTCATCCTCATCGATATTGATGCCATAGACACCCTTGCGCCGAGGAGAACTATAAGCACTAAGAGAGGTTTTTTTCACCACGCCATTACGTGTTGCAAGTAGGATGAAGGCTTCATCCTCGAAATTTTTCACACACAAAATGGCTGCGACTCGTTCTCCACTTGTGAGGTTTTCGAGCATGTTGATGAGGGGCTTGCCTTTTGAACGACGGCCTGTTTCAGGAATCTGCCATGCTTTGAGCCAATAGCATCTGCCCAAATTGGTGAAGAAGAGAAGGTAATCATGGGTCGAAGCAATGTAGACATCTTTGAGGATATCTCCCTCTTTTTTCATATCCATGCCAATAACCCCATGGCCACCACGACGCTGTTCGCGGAATGTGGCCATGGGCATTCTCTTGATGTAGTCATCTTCAGAAATGGTGATAATGACTTGTTCATCGGCAATGAGATCTTCAATATTGAATTCGCCTTCCGCTGCAGTGATTTGTGTTCTTCGCTCTTGTGGGTGTTTTTTCAAAACTTCTGCAAGTTCTTGCTTGATGATGTCACGCACCATTAGCTCTGATGCCAAAATTGAACGTAAGTGTGTGATCTTTTCGAGTAGATCTTTGTATTCATTTTCGATTTTTTCTTTTTCAAGGCCTGTCAATTGATAGAGGCGAAGATCGAGAACCGCATTGGCTTGCTTTTCTGTCAGTTTATATTTTGCGATGAGGCTATTTCTTGCTTCATCACGGCTCGAACTTTTGCGGATCAATTGGACGACTTCATCAAGATGATCGAGGGCTTTGAGATAGCCTTCCAAGATATGAGCTCTTGCTTCTGCTTTTGTCAGCTCAAAACGGGCGCGACGACGCACCACTTCGATTCGATGATCGATCCAAGCCACAATCATCTGTTTGATGTTCATGGTGCGTGGAAGGCCTCTGTCGAGAGCGAGCATGTTGCAGCCAAAAGTGACTTGCATCTCGGTATATTTGTAGAGCTGATTGATGATCACATCAGGGATTTCTCCCCGCTTGAGATCGATTGAAATGCGCATGCCATCTTTGTCCGATTCATCGCGGATGTCAGAAATACCTGTAATAGCTTTATCATTGACAAGAGCGGCAATTTTTTGAATGAGGGTAGATTTATTGACGTTGTACGGAATCTCATCGATGATAATGCGCTGACGATCACTACCTTTTTCCTGCTCTTCCACATGCACAATCGCACGAAGAATGAGCTTGCCCCTTCCGGTGTGATACGCCTCTTTGATACCCCGATAACCACAGATCATTCCCCCTGTTGGGAAATCAGGCCCAGGCATCACTTCTTGGATTTCTTCGATTGAAACTTTGGGATCATCGATCACAAGTTCGCATGCGCGAATGAGTTCTTTAAGATTGTGAGGGGGGATATTGGTGGCCATACCAACGGCAATCCCCGAAGATCCATTGCAGAGGAGGTTCGGAAATTTTGAAGGAAAAACGGTAGGCTCTGTTTTGGTCTCATCATAATTGGGAACGAGCTCAACGGTTTCTTTTTCGAGATCTTCCATGAGAGCAATCGAAGCATGAGTGAGACGCGCTTCTGTATAACGCATGGCAGCAGGAGGGTCCCCATCGACAGAACCAAAATTCCCCTGTCCATTGATGAGAGGATATCTCATCGCCCAATCTTGTGCCATTCGGACGAGGGTCGGATAAATCACTGCCTCCCCGTGTGGATGGTAATCCCCAGAGGTATCCCCAGAAATCTTGGCACACTTACGGTGTTTACCACCGGGTGTGAGATTGAGCTGACGCATCGCAAAGAGAATGCGTCTTTGTGAAGGTTTGAGTCCATCGCGCACATCAGGAAGAGCCCGAGAAATAATCACTGACATGGAATAGCGCAGGTAACTTTCTTTGACTTCATCTTCTACGTTGCGAGGGATGATGATTTCGCCTTTAGTATAACTCATATACGGTCCCTTAGATATCTAGGTTTTTAACTGAAAGAGCATGTTGTTCAATAAAAGCCCTTCTCGGAGGGACTTCTTCACCCATCAACATGGTAAACATGTGATCGGCAGCAATGGCATCGGGAATAGTGACCTGAATGAGCGTTCGCTTAGAGGGATCCATTGTTGTCTCCCATAGCTGATCGGCATTCATCTCACCCAAACCTTTGAAGCGCTGAACCTCAATTCCTTTACGGCCATTTGCCCGCAGAAGCTCAATTCCCTCTTTCAAGGTGTAAATAGGTGTTTCGCTTTCTTCTTTGATGATGTCAAAAAGCTTTCCATCCGCGATGAGATAGCTATCAATAGAAAAATCAAAATCCACAAGCTTTTCTTTGAGTTTGTGAAAAACATCTGCTTCATACAACTCGACAAAAGAAAGTCCTTTGGGAGTGAATTTGAGCATTTCTTCGGTTCGTTCTTCTTCAGGGATGGCGGCAAGTGTACGCTCATGCTGCTCGCGTTGAATATCTTCGTGTTCTTTTTTGAGATCGACAAATTCTTCTTTCGAGTAGACGAGCTTTTCTTCATCACCCATCTTGACTTGGAATTGGGGCAATCTCCCCTCTTCGTCTTTTAGACCGATGAATTTGCGGAAAGGAATTCCCTTGCGTTCGAGAGACGAAATGAAGATCTCAACCTCATGAATGACTTTGATAAGAATCTCTATTTCTTCACTTTTCAAAACGCCCCTTTGGCCTGCAAGGCTTATGGAAATGTCACTCGTTCCCAGTTTGAGTAGGTAATCATCCATCTCTTTTTCACTATGGATGTAGCGCTTTGATTTTTTGCGCGTCACGCGATACAGAGGTGGGCGAGCAATATAGACGTAATTGTTTTCAATGAGCTCTGGCATATGGCGATAAAAGAATGTGAGCAAAAGTGTACGAATGTGCGAACCATCCACATCAGCATCCGCCATAACGATGATCTTGTGGTAGCGGAGCTTGGTGATATCAAAATTATCTTTGCCGATCCCGCAGCCAAATGCTGAAATCATAGCGCCTACTTCGGTGTTCTGTAGGATCTTTTGGAGTCTTGCTTTTTCCACATTTAAAATTTTTCCGCGGATGGGAAGAATCGCCTGGAATCTTCGGTCGCGGCCCATCTTTGCAGAGCCACCTGCAGAATTCCCCTCAACGATAAAGATCTCACAGAGTTCGGGATTGCGCTCTTGACAGTCTGTTAACTTACCAGGAAGACGGGCGCTATCGAGAGCAGTTTTTCGCAAAGTGAGCTCGCGCGCTTTTCGCGCAGCTTCTCTTGCTTGTGAAGCTAAGATGGCTTTTTCGATGATTGTCTTGGCAATGCTGGGGTTTTCTCCCAAAAAAATGGCAAATTCTTCCCCAACAACTTGCTGAGCAATGGACCCCACATCTCTATTGCCGAGTTTTTGTTTTGTTTGCCCTTCGAATTGCGGATTGGGCACTTTGAGAGCGATGACAGCCGTTAGTCCTTCGCGCAAGTCGTCACCCGAAATGGAAACTTTTTCTGCCTTAGGATATTGTCCACTTTTG
The DNA here is from genome assembly GCA_011065225.1 of Chlamydiota bacterium. GTDB lineage: Bacteria > Chlamydiota > Chlamydiia > Chlamydiales > Rhabdochlamydiaceae > Sacchariniichlamydia. The sequence continues at coordinate 1,117 of JAAKFC010000034.1, read as the reverse complement.
ATGTACTGATTGAGAACGCGAGTCAATGCGGTTGAAAAACCACTGACGTGCGTTCCACCTTGGGGGGTCGAAATATTATTGACATAGGAATACAGATTTTCTATAAACGTGTCATTCCATTGCATCGAAACTTCGAATTCGACAGGGCCATCATCGCCTTCCTTTGTCCCATGAATATAAATAGGCGGCGAAAAAAGAGGGGTTTTGTTTTCGTTGAGATATTCAACAAAAGCGCCAATTCCTCCTTCATAGCAAAACTCCACTTCACTATGTTCTATTGAGCGTTCGTCAATCAAGCGAATCATGATCCCTTTATTCAAGAAAGCAAGCTCGCGCAGGCGTTTGAGCGCAATTTCGTACTCAAATTCTGTCGTGGAGAAAATCGTATCATCGGGCCAAAATGTCACTTTTGTGCCCGTTTTATCAGTCTCACCGATTATTTTGATCTGCTCTTTCACTTTTCCCTTGGCGAATTGCATCTGATGGATTTTTCCACCTTGATACACTTCTACAATGAGAAGTTTAGAGAGCGCATTGACACAAGATACCCCTACCCCGTGCAATCCACCAGAAACTTTATAGAGGCGTTTATCAAATTTTCCCCCAGCGTGAAGAATGGTCATGACCACTTCTAAAGCAGAAACATCCCGCTTTTGTTTTTTAGACTCGGCTTCATGGCGACCAACTGGAATCCCTCGACCATTATCAACGACCGAAACGCTGCCATCTTTGTGAAGAATGACAGTGATTTCGGAACAAAATCCCGCCATGGCTTCATCAATACTATTATCGACTACTTCGTAGACGAGCTGATGCAATCCCTTGGTATGGGTATCCCCGACATACATTCCAGGGCGCATGCGAACTGCTTGGAGTCCTTCTAGAACTGTGATCGCACTTGCATCGTATTCTTTTTCCTTAGCCATTGTAGTCATACCTTAAAAACCTTGTCGTAATCTCAACCGATACAAAATCGGATATTGCGAATCGTCGCATTGGGGAATTTGGCCCTGAGCTCTCGCAAAAGACGTCTACGCTCATGTTGGGCTAGTAAACTCAATAGGGAAGAGTTTCTGACTTTAATTGTCAATACCCCGTCGATAAAAGAAGCAGCTTT
>JAAKFC010000033.1 GCA_011065225.1 Chlamydiota bacterium | reverse complement strand
ATTTGCAACTTGGACACCTAAGGATCATTTTTACCTCCAAACAAACTGAAAAGTAAAAATTTAACTCGATCGAGAAATTACGTAAAATTATTTCTAGAGCACTACATGTTTAGGACTACCCAAACTGGAGAAATATAGCAATTGGAAGTAAAATTTTTCTAGCAAAAATGGAGCTAGGAAATTTCTCTGCTAAAAAGTTCTCCATCGAGAGGCAATGAACCTACTTCTTGAATTGGATTTCTAACATCTTTTGTGCTATTTAGACGATTATGAACTTGCTCGTCGCTCTTCTTCTCGGCTTAGTACAAGGCTTAACGGAATTTTTTCCAGTTAGCTCATCAGCTCATCTAAAGCTGATGAAAATCTTATTCGGAATCAAAGATGTCCCCATCATTTTTGATCTCGCTTGCCACTTGGGAACTCTTTTCGCTCTTCTATGGTTTTTCAAAAGTGAAATCACACACATCCTCAAGAAAGATCGAACAAAGTTGAAGTATCTTTTTGCTGCTCTTTTGCCACTACTACCCTGCTACTTTTTTTTGGCTCCTATTCGCGAAATGGTCTCCAAACCGGAATTTTTGGGCCTTTTTATGATGCTAACGGGAGGGATTCTTCTGGTGGGTCAAAAGGTGCGGATCAAGAAAAAAAAAAGCCTCCTTCGCGATGTTTTGCTCATCGGTACAATGCAGTCAGCAGCGCTCATTCCCGGCATCTCACGCAGCGCATCTACTATTTCTGCTGCGCAGGTATTGGGTTGGGAAGTCAAAGATGCTGTTCGTTTTTCTTTTCTTTTGGCGATTCCGACAATTTTGGGAGGCAATTTACTCGAGATTGAAAGACTATGGAAAAAAGGGCAAATGATTCAACTGATGAATCTGCATTGCTTTGTCGGATTTATTACCTCTCTGATCATCGGGCTGATGGTGATTCGCTTTGCAATCAATTGGCTCGAAAAGGGAAAATTACAGATGTTTGCTTGGTATTGCCTCGTTATTGGAATGCTCGTTAACGTGTACATATATTTGAAATGAAGAAAAAAAAGAAAAAATCCTTCTTAGAAAATCATCCGGAAGCCAAAGGGCTTTTTTTGCTAGGACTTGCGCTCATCATGCTTCTCTCTCTTTTGAGCTACCATCCGACAACTCCTAAGGAAAACTGGTTGGGTCTTGTGGGATATGGAATTGCTTCGGGTCTAACCAATGTTCTTGGCCTCGGAAGTTTTCTCCTTCTGTTTTATTTCGGCTACTTGGGCTTTAAATTTTTAAGCCGGGGTGAAATTCCTCATATCAATGCAAAGCATCTCTATTTTGGGGCTTTTCTTGTTTCATGCTGTATTTTGCTCAACTTGATTGCCGAGATAAAAGCTCCTTTTCCCGATCTTTTAGCGCAAAAAGTTCCCATTGAGACGATTGTCCTTGAACTTCCCTATCCACAAATGCACATCCGGCAGAATCTCGGCGGAATTCCGCTCTATTATATCTACCGTGATCTGCCCACAGTCAACTTGATGCATCTTCTTAGCAATGTCGGCATTGGCATCACCTTTTCTATCATCGCCATTGTTTCAGCGCTTCTTTTTACCGAAACCAAAGTCATCACACTTTGGGAAATTGCCAAAAAATTTGCAAAGTATTTAAAAAGCTTGCGACTTCCCAAACGCCAAATACCTGCGCCAATGCCTATTGAAGAGAATACTCTTCTTCCCGAACCGATTTTTTCTCCCTTTCCAAAGCAAAAAAGGAAAATCGCATCTCCAGAAGTAAAAAGAGAAAGAGCCATCCGCGCGCAAACAGTCGTCAATGGAGATTATGCCCATTTCAAGATCCCGCCAACCTCTCTTCTTCGCAGTCCACAAAAAGTCGATCTCTCCACATTGAAAAAGGATTTGCGCCGTCAAGCTGAACTTCTCGAAGAGACATTGATGAGTTTTGGGATCGAGGCGAAAGTCGGAGACATCCATTGCGGTCCTACGATCACTGCTTTTGAAGTGCAACCATCCGTAGGTGTGAAGGTACAAAAAATCAAAGCACTTGAAAATGACATCGCCCTCAACTTGCAAGCCCGCTCCATCCGAATTATCGCACCCATCCCCGGTAAGGCTGCAGTCGGAATAGAAATCCCATCGATCATCCAACAAGAGGTGAGTTTTAAGGAATTGCTCGTCAACTATCAGCAAGGAAGGCAAAAGGCGCAAATTCCCATTTTGCTTGGCAAAACCGTGAGCGGTGAGCTCGTGATAAGCGATCTGGCCAAGATGCCACACTGTATCATCGCAGGGGCCACGGGATCGGGGAAATCGGTTTGCATCAACACGATTGTTCTATCAATCATCATGAATGCACGGCCCGATGAGATCAAACTCCTTATGGTCGACCCAAAAAAAGTAGAATTGACCGGCTATGCCAATTTGCCACACATGATTGCGCCGGTGATTACCGAAGCACATGGGGCTTATGCAGCCTTGAGTTGGCTCGTCAAGGAAATGCAAAAGCGCTATGAAATCCTCAAGCAGCTCGGCCTGCGCAATATCATCGCCTTCAATGCCAGAAAACGGGATCGAAAATTTGAAGAGTCACTCAACATCGAGATCCCAGAGACGATGCCGAAGCTTGTTGCAATTATCGATGAATTTGCTGATTTGATGATGGCATCGAGTTCTGATTTAGAAACGCCTATTGCTCGCATCGCCCAAATGGCGCGTGCAGTTGGCATTCATCTCATTTTAGCAACGCAGCGCCCATCGCGTGAGGTGATCACAGGACTCATCAAAGCGAATTTTCCCACCCGCATCGCCTTTAAAGTGGCCTCTCGTATTAACTCGCAAATCATTCTAGATGAGACAGGAGCAGAAAACTTGCTCGGCAATGGAGATATGCTCTTCCTTCCCCCTGGCAGCTCCAATCTCATCCGTGCACAAGGATCCTATATCAATGACGAAGAGATCAATGAAGTGATCCGATACGTTTGCAATCAGGCTCCGCCTAACTACTTAATTCCCTCATTTGATACGATGCCAAAAGAAGATCTTTCCATTTTGGCTGGTATCGAAGATGAGAGAAAAGACAGCTTATATAACGAGGCGCTCTCTATCGTGACAGGAACTGGAACTGCATCCACCACGTTTTTGCAGCGCAAGTTGAAAATTGGCTACGCCAGAGCCGCCTCACTAATGGATGAACTAGAGATCAATGGAGTGATTGGACCACAAGAAGGGGCTAAACCCCGCAGAGTCCTTCTCAATTCGCAGAAAGAAAGGTAGGCAAAAGTGCAAAAAATTCTCCTTGCAGATGCAGACAAAAGCCTGCTCGAGAAGATCCGTAAAAACCCAGGAAATGAGCACTATGTCTTTGAAGTAGCCACATGCGGCGAAGAGGTCCTTGAAAAAATCAATCAGTTCGACCCCCATCTTGTCTACATCGATTTGTTACTCCCCGAAATGCACGGGATTGAACTTCTCAAACGCATTCGCCACAATCCTAAATCTGAAGGCCTTGGCGTCATTCTCACCTCCAACAATTCGATGATCCAAAATGTCCAAGCGGCCATCAAAGCAGGCGTGGATTACTTCCTCACCAAACCCTTTGAAATCCCCTTCCTTTACATCCTCTTCAATCGTTTTTTCGAAGGAACCCTGATGCCCGAACCCTCTCCTCCTCAGGGATCTCCCACAACTGAAGCGCAAGCAACTTATGATCCCAAACAACATGATCGAAATTCTTATATCAAATTTTGGGGAACGCGCGGCTCGAATTCTGTCTCTGGCCACGATTATATCCGTTTTGGAGGTAACACCGTCTGTCTTGAAGTGCGACATGGCGAAGACATGATCATCATCGATTCCGGCTCTGGCATTCGACCACTCGGAGAGGTCCTAAACGCGCAAAAATATAAAACCATCCACATCTTCTTGAGTCATACCCACTGGGATCACGTAACGGGATTTCCATTCTTCGATCCCATCTACGATGCCGATGTGCAAATTGTGATCTGGTCGCCTATCGGTTTTGAAAAATCCACCCGCGAGCTCTTTACGGATATGCTCGCCTACGCCTATTTCCCAGTCCGCCTTGAAGATATCCGCGCCAAAACCTCTTTCAATGATCTGCGCGATGGGCATCCCGTTTCCATTGGCGATATCACCATCGATTCCCACTACGCTTACCATCCTGGGGCTACTCTTTGCTTCAAGATTCATGTGGGCGGCAAAACCTATGGCTACGCAACTGACAACGAAATGTTCATGGGATACCATGGGAATCCCAATGCGATTGGGAAAGATCATCCCCTCATTGAATCACACGAAAGCATTATAGAATTCTTCAAAGGCTGTGACACTCTCATTCACGAAGCACAGTACACCCCACTTGAATATCAGAGACGAGTAGGATGGGGCCACTCCTCCATTTCCAATGCTGTCCTACTCTGTAAATATGCGGAAATCACAGAATGGATCGTGAGCCACCACGATCCGAAGCACACCGACAGCGATCTGCTCGACAAACTCCAGCTTCACAAAGACATTTTAGAGGAGTGCAATCTGCACTGCCACGTGCAAATGGCCTTTGATGGGATGAAGTTACTTATATAATTTCATCTTCAAGAGCAGAGCGAGGCGCAAAATGATACTTCAGAACAAAGAAAGGCAATTTTACGGCTTGTTCAATGAGAAAAATCGGTAACCATTTCATTCCTTTGTCGATTTTATTGAAAACAGGATTCGGATTTCCCTTTTTATCTATTAAAACTTGAGAAAGACTCCATCTTAAAAACCCATGCCTTTTATCCGCTCTTATTAGTTTGAGGAGGTAATTGTCCAAAGGGAGATATTTTTTGGGTTTGACTTTCATCGTCGATTCAATCATTCGAATCCGATTCGACGTGTACGGGTGGACATCAAAGCGAGAATCTCCAGAGGAAGTAACTTGGATTTTGCGCTTCCATCTCTCTAAAAAGGGAAGATCTTTTTGGTTTCGATACTGTATATAATTTGCCTGATGATACTTGAAACTATAAATATGATGAAGTTTTTCTTGATCTGTTGCATATTGACAGGCTATTGCATCCGCTTCTTTCTCTTTCAAATAAGCTACAAATATAACAGAAAAACAAAATACAATCTCTGTTCCAATACCAAGCCATAAAAAAGGAAGACAAACTGCTCCTAAAATCGCAAAAGCAGAAGAATACATTAAGATTTCCAATAAAATCATTTTTCGATGTTTTTTTTCCAAATGAGCAAGTTCATGCATCATACTCATCGCATCATATCTCATTAGGTAAAAGGAAGCAGACTTTGAATTTAATGCCTCTTTTGGCACCATGATGATGTGTTTTTTATTAGAAAATCGATATTGTGCTCCCCAACCATCCCCTATTTTGAGTTTATAGGGAACTTCGATTCCCATTCTCTTCGCAAGTGCATCGATCTTTTTTCGAATAAGAAATAATTCAAATGTCTCCTCTTTTATCTGAGAATGATCTTTAGAAAGAAAAGCCTCTCCAGGATTTGATTGTGAACCGACAATGCTAATCATAGAACGTGCAATGCTAGAGGAAATAAGCAATTACCACAAGATTTTATGACTCACTTGATCTTGGTGCGCGATGGCAACTTCAACCTCGGCTTTTTGCTTACTAAGCATCTCTCGTATGGTTTTTTCGGCAAGCTCGGGAACATTGCACTCCGATGAGAGATGAGCAAGATGGACATGCTTGAGTTTGGGGTGGAGGAGCTGCAAGAGCAATTCTGCTGCCTGCACATTGGAAAGATGCCCGAGGCGGCCAAGAACACGCTGTTTATAGATGGCTGGACGTGGACAGGAATGCACCATTTCAACTTGATGATTGGCTTCCAGGTAGAGGTAATCGCACTCTTGCAGTTTATTTGCAACGAGACTCGTTGCAAAACCGAGATCAGCGCAGATGCCCAGTTTGATAGAGTCTAGGCGGAGTGTGAATGCAACGGGATCCATGGCGTCATGTTGGATGCTAAAGGGATCGAATTCAATGTCGCCAAATTCGAATTTTTCTCCGGTAGAAAAGATCTTGAATTTGGGTGCATCGCCAATGTTTTCATAGATCGCCCGAGCTGTGTCACTATTGGCAAATACTGGAATACCCATTTTACATCCGAGTACAGCAAGGCCGCGGATGTGATCGGTGTGTTCATGTGTAATGACGATGGCATCGATATCGGCAAGATCGACATTGATCTCTTCGAGCTTTTTCTTGATCATCCGCCCAGAAAGTCCCGCATCAATCAGCACTTTTGTGTGCTTTGTTCCCACATAAAGAGCGTTCCCTTTAGAACCTGATGCAAGCGGACAAAATCCAATCATACCACATCTTTTTAACAAACATTCACATAATACTTCAAGTTTTATTTGACACATTAAAAAAGTTTTTTATAATGGTGTTATACGAGAAAAATTATGTTGGAATCCAGCGAAGAGATTTTAGAAGATATCAATGCCACACTTGAACAGCTGACGCAAAATGCTGCAGCGCTAAAGTCGGCAAAGACAAGTCATCACTTCAAGCATGAAGTTCAGCATTTGGAGCAAACGCAAGAAAGTCTTCTTGCACGTCTTATGCATCGACAATCTCTTTTAGAAATGGACAAAAAGAAAATGCTCAAATCGATTCGGAAAGAAACGATTGAGCGGAAAGTTGTTGAATATGCCAAATCTTTAAAACCTGATAGTCGTCGGATTTTGCGTAGGATAAAAAAACCTCTCAAAATGTGACCATATTATGTCGGGTTCACTTGTCAATTCACTTATACAGATCGTGACTACAGCTAGGTGAGCTAGAGTTCTTTGGTTTTGACCAAGGTATGCATGCACTTTAAACGACAAAATCTTCAAGGTTGATTCATAATTATACACATTCCGATTCAAGAATTGGAATTTTGGCTAGGAGGCCCTCAGGTTTTTTATATATGACAAGCTGCAGTGTTCATAGACACGGAGCGAGGAATAGATGAAAAACCTGAGGAATAGCCGACGCTGTCAAAAACCAATTCTTGAATCGGAATGTGTATAACAATCCGTTCTAAAGCTTTATCTGCTGACTCAATCACTTGATGATATTTTTGATCAGTAAGAAGTTGCTTTGTTTCTCGCAGCAAAACCTCTTGACTAGCAGTAAGGGGTAACCCCATAAATAGCTCCCTATTTTAGAAATCAGCAAGATCGCGCAAAGCCTGTTCCAAATCATGAGGCTGTGGCAGAACTGCATCTTCGAGTACTTTACTATACGGAACGGGACAATTGGCTCCTGTCACACGCATGATGGGCGCATCGAGATAGGGAAATTCTTTTTCCGAGATGCGCGCTGCAATTTCTGCTCCAAAACCGCAGTTGCTTGGCGCTTCATGGGCAATGAGGAGTTTGCCTGTTTTGCGTACAGATTTGGCGATCGCCTCTTCGTCAAGAGGAACAATGGTGCGCAGGTCGATGATTTCGACGGAAATCCCCTCTTTGCCAAGTTTTTCTGCTACATCGGCTGCCATGAAAATCATCATGCCCCATCCCACAAAGGTGATATCGGTCCCTTCGCGGACAATATTGGCTTTGCCAAGGGGAAGAATTTCGTCTTTTCCGGGCATCTTGCGGGCACAAAATACTCTTTGGCGATAGAGTCCTTTATGCTCGAGAAAAATTACTGGGTTGGGATCGCGAATCGCAGACTTGAGGAGTCGTTTGGCATCTGCAGCATTGCTGGGAATGACGATTTTGAGGCCTGGACAATGGGCGAGAAAAGCTTCAATGCTTTGCGAGTGATAGGGACCACCCTGGATGTATCCACCATAGGGCATTCGGATCACAGCGGGACAGTTCCACTGGCCATTGGAGCGATAGTGATAAGAAGAAAGTTCATTAAAGAGTTGGTTGATCCCGGTCCAGATGTAATCGGCAAATTGCACCTCTGCAACGGGTTTTATGGGCTCTGTGAGAGAAAGCCCGATGGTCAGTCCAATAATTGTCGATTCGGCAAGGGGGGTGTTGAAACAGCGATCTTTACCAAATTGTTCTGTAAGCCCGCGGGAGACGCCAAAAACACCGCCTTTGCCATGCGCCACATCTTGTCCAAAAACAACGATACCAGGATCGCGCTCCATTTCTTCTTTAAGTGCTTGGTTCAAAGCATCGACCATCACAACGGCATCTGAAGTGTCGGCTTCTTCTTTTTCAGCTGCGCTTATTTTTGGTACTTCTTTGAAGACTTTTGTGTCATGTACTTCTTTCAAAGGATGGGGCACTTTTTCAGCCTCATTGGCTGCGTCTTCCACTTTTTGGAAAGCGGCTCTCCGTATCCCCTCGAGCTCATTTTCAGAAGCAAGGCCCATTTCTTGTAGCCACTCTTCAAAAAGAGGAATGGGATCGCGCTTTTTTTCTTCTTCAAGCACGCAATGTTCTATGTATTTTTTGGGGTCATCGCTACTGCTGTGTGAACCAAGACGCGGCACTTTTGCGACGATGAGGCTGGGTCCGTTTCCTTTTCTGGCTTTATCGACAGCTGAGGTAAGTGCTGTGGAGACTTCTTCAAAGTTGCATCCGTCAATATCGTGGATAGCAAGGCCATAGTAACCACTAACCATTTTGGCAATGTTTCCGCCTGCAGTTTGCTCTGAAATGGGAACGGAAATAGCCCATCCATTGTCTTGGATGACGAAAATGATGGGAAGCTTGTGCAGGGAAGAAAAATTGAGTGCTTCGTGAAAATCCCCTTGCGATGTGGAACCATCTCCACCTGAGACGTAAACAATCTCGTCTTTTTTTGTGAGTTGGATCCCTTTTGCGACACCGACTGCTTGCAAAAACTGCGCTCCCACCGCACTCGACTGGCAGGGAATGTGCATCTCTTTATGTGTAAAATGATCCGGCATCATCCGCCCACCCGAATGGTAGGGGGTTTCCCTAGCTAAATGGGCAGCAAGCATGTCTTTGAGATCGACACCAAATCCTACGGCAAAGGGGCGATCGCGATAATAGGGAAGGCCCCAGTCACGGCCCGCTTCAAGTGCAAGACCACACATGCTTCCAATCATCTCATGCCCCAAGCTCGACAAATGGAAAGTTCCCCCCTTGTTTTGACGGGCGAGTTTGCCCATTTTTTCGTCTAAAAAGCGGGTAAGATACATCGTCTCGAGCGTTTTGAGGCATTTTTCCTTGGCAGCTAGCGAAGATGTAGCAGTGAGGGTCACGATTTTTTCCCTCCTTTTTTCCGTTTGATAGGGGTGACTATTTTTGTGGGGCGCACTTTTATTTCAGCCTCTATTTCCTTTGAAACCGGTTTCGCTTTTTCCCTTTTCTTCGGCAAGAAGGCTTTGACCACTTCCATGATCCCCTTCTTTCCTTTCTCTTCAACTTCCTCTTTCACCTCTTCTTTGCCAAAGGTAACGGCACCGCGAATGAATTTTCCCTCTCCTTCGGGACCCATTTCTTTGAGATCGGCAAGGCGCGAAGAGATATGACGAAGAGATTCCAATCGCTCAGAAAGAGCTTGCAGCTTTTCGTCAACTTTAACACGTGCACTTCCCCGCAAACTTGCGAGTAGTTCTGCCTCGGTATCGTAACGCGAAGAAAAAGTTACTTCTGTCGCACTTGTAATTTCTGGTGAATAGAGGAACTGGCGCACAGAAGAAGGAACGGTTGTATAGATGTCGACAGTAACCTGCGGCTCGAGCTCTACTTTTACGACTTGTTTAGGCGGACGGCCTCGCTTCGGTCTAGGATTGAGCGCTTCATTCGAGTAGTAGACTATTGACTTGGCAAGAATCGCTTCACGCGCAGCGGAGACCTCGCGAGGGACCTTAGAATCAAAGAGATGTTTTTTCAGTTTTTCAATCAAGTTTTTAGTGAGATCGAGATCTTCTTCAAAAACAAATTTTATTTGATATCTGCGGAGCCATTCGATGATTCGAATGCGTGAGCGCTCAACATAAAATTGCTGCCATTTTTCCAACTCAGTGAGATGGTCGTAAATGAATTCAAGAAAATTTTCCCTAGCCTCTTTGGATTGGATGATATCTAGAAGTTTTTCCTTCGTATCGATATCATAAACTTTTTCATTTACAAAACCCTCCATGAATTTTTTGGATTCATAGAAAGTCATTTTTGGAATGAGAAGATAGCGTCCACCATGTTTTTCAAATTCTTTTTCCAAAGTATCGAGTTCTTCTTGGCTCTTATCCTGGTCGATAAAGAGCAGAAACCCCTCAATGCGATCGAGATAGAAATCGCGCTCATCGTCTGATTTTGCAAAGGCATCCATCAGACGGTGAAAACGCAATATTAAAGGATTTTTTGCTTCTGGATATGCAGTTTTAGCCATGCTTATGTCACCTCTTAGGAAAAGTACAATTTACCACAAATAAAGGGACTATTCAAGGTTATTCTTCTGCTCGAGAAGTATTATAAAATTTTAGAAAAACAAAAAATGCAATGAACATACAGAAACTTCCCACTAGAATCGACAGATGGGGGTAGAGTGCAACAAATGAGCCAGAAAACAGTGGCAGGAGCGCCATGGAGGCCCATTGAACCGAGTTATTGATCCCCATGAGTTCTCCTTGTTTTTCTTTCGATCCTATGTTGGAAACCAAAGTCGCAGCTATTGGGAAAATGAGCGCATGTGCAAAAGCAATACAAGGGATGAGACAAAACAAGCCCACATCGTTGTTCACAAAGAGCATTATGGGGAGCATGAGGGCCATGAGAATTAGTCCCATGCGCAGCAACCGATGGGGAGCAAACTTCTTCAAAATGGGCCTGATGAGAAGACCCTGGCTAATGGCGGTCCATACACCTATCCAAGCGTAAAAGTTTGCAATCTGCTCTACCCCAAATCCGAGCTTCCGGATCAAGAAGACAGGAAAAGATTCGTTAAAAAATCCCCACCCGAGACAAAAGATGAACATGGCAAAAAACACACCCCTTAAGTCTGGCATAGAAAATGCCCTGCGAATCTGCTGAAAGCCTTGGAGCAAATTGATCTTCGATGATACTTTTTCTTCTAAACTTTCCTTAAAAGTAAAGAAGATCAAAAGAGTATTGCTCATGCAGATTAGCGCAGATATTAAAAATGGTAGGATGAACCCAAATACTGCGAATTTC
>JAAKFC010000032.1 GCA_011065225.1 Chlamydiota bacterium | reverse complement strand
TCCCGAAGTGTTATTGAGTCTGGCAATTGCGCTCGATGTTGGTCGAAATAGACAACTTTTAGCTTATCGGCCCTTTTAATGGTTCCTTCATCAGTGGCTAGCTCATCTGCAATGAGGCGGAGGAGAGTTGTTTTTCCAGATCCATTCAAGCCCATGAGTCCCATCCGTGTGCCGGGAGAGAGTGTAAAATCGAGGTGGCGAAAAAGAGGGTTTCCTCCCATATATTTGCTTATGTTTTTTGCGATGAGAAGTTTTTTCGTTTCTCTTTCAGAAGCAGTAAAATCGATCTCTGTCCGTTGTTTTTTATTTCTTTGCTTTACCTGGGCAAGTTCATCGAATAGTTCATGTGCACCATCAACACGTGACTTTGACTTCGTCGTGCGGGCTTTGGGTGACTTGCGGAGCCACTCTTCCTCTTTTCTTGCTTTGGATGCAAGAGAGCGTTGCGTTTCAAGCTGCCCTTTTAGAAAAGTTTCCTTTTGCTCGAGGAAAGCGTCATAAGGTGCGTCAATCGAAAAAATCCCGTTTGGATAAGAGTAATCAACTTCAATGATCTTGTTTGCCGTGTTTTGGAGGAAATAGCGGTCATGGCTGACGAGAAGGTAAGTCAGGTCCTCACGAGCTAAGAACTTCTCCAGCCAGAGGATCCCTTCAAGATCGAGATGGTTTGTAGGTTCATCGAGGAGTAAAACATCAGGAGAGGAGATAAGCTCTTTGGCTAGAGAAAAGCGCTTTTTCCAGCCCCCCGATAGCAAAGATGCTGATACCTCCTTGTCAGGGAAGCCAAATTTGCTGAGCCATGTTTGGACAAGAACATCTTTCTCATAGTCTGGCAACATCATTTCTTTCTGGAGCGTTTCAAGAAGGATTTCTTCGGGTGTTTTATCTGGGAAGTTACATGTTTGTGGAACATAACCTATTTTTAGTCCCCGATTCATTGAGACTTCCCCAGAGTCAGCTTCCTCGATCCCTGCAATGATTTTGAGTAAAGTCGATTTTCCCGAGCCATTGGGACCAATTAGACCGATCCGATCTCTTGTAAATATACTTATCGACAGATCGCTAAATAATTTTCTTGATCCGAAGGACTTGGAGAGTTCTTGACAATGAAGTAGAGGAGGCACCCTTTAAGTTTACGTGGAGAGGGAATTCGAATCAAATACAACTCAGAGATGGGATTTAGCTTTTAAGTTAAAACAAGACGGGTGGTACTTTTGAGCAGCGGAAACCTCAAGAAATGGCATTGTTACAAAGCCCTAAATAAGCTTTGTTAAAAAGCTCCAAAAAAGCGAAGCTCTTTTGCTGTAATCCAAACAACCTAAGGAGCTTCATATGAATGTTCTTTTTGGTTTTTCCAGAATATGTTTGAAAATGTAATGAATTACCTAGATGGAGTTCAAAATTCTTTCGCCACTTTGTCAGTTGATCCAAGAAATCTTCAGTTTGAAGGCATAAACTTGATTGTTTCCTTAGACTCTATTTTCCTGGAAATTCGAGTTTTTAGTAACGAAATGCCATAGATATTTGTAAGTATTTATTGTAAGATGTTTACGACTCTTAGATGATATGGCGGTGCAGATGTCACATAAGAAAAAGAAGAAGACTAGACTGTTCGTCGTTCCATCTTGAAGTTTGTCAGTTCAATGCCCTTTCTGACCATCTTCTGTTCTTTCACTACTTTAAACCTATGTTTTTCAAAAAATAGCCTCGCAGTGATGCTCACTTCAGAAAAAATGTGATGAATATGATTGTTTTTTGCTCTCTGAAGAATCTCTTTCATAAGAGCTGATCCTACACCTTTGCCAATCCATTCATGATGACAATAAAAACAATCAATGTGGCCATTTGGCTCGAACTCAGCAAAGCCCACGACTTGATTTTCAGCTGTTGCGATGATTGGTTTGGTCCTGGAAAACTTTTTTATCGCGATTTCTAAAAAATTCATTATGAATAAAGGTTATAGCTAGTTATACTCGATTCCAGGTATAACTAGGTATAAGTGAGTATAAAGTTTATGGATCCTCTTAAAAATCCCTTTTCCCCTGGCGCAGGTTCTCCTCCTCCCGAGCTTGTTGGGCGTGATCCCATTCTTGAAGAAGCTCGGATTCTTCTTGGTCGGATAAAACAAAAACGACCGGAGAAAAGCATGTTGCTTACAGGTCTTCGAGGAGTTGGAAAAACGGTGCTGCTCAACGAAATAGAGCATTTGTCCAAAGAGGTTGGATATCGGACGATTTTCATTGAAGCCCATGAAAACAAAGCCCTAGGTCCTTTGATTGCCCCTTATTTGCGGAGTCTTCTTTTTGACTTTGATCGGATTTCTGGAGTGGGTAGCCGGGTTAAGCGCGGCCTTGCTGTTCTTCGGAGCTTCATCGGAGCCCTCAACCTTACCGTAGGTGAAGTGACTATTGGATTAGATATCGAACCTGAAATAGGGTCAGCTGATAGTGGGGATTTAGAAATTGACTTGCCCAATTTGTTTATCGCTATCGGAGAAGCTGCGGAAGATCGTAAATGCGCAGTAGCTATTTTAATCGATGAGATACAGTATTTCACCCAAAAAGAACTGGCTGCATTAATCATGGCGATGCACAAAATACAACAGCGTCAATTGCCATTGGTGCTTTTTGCAGCAGGTCTGCCGATATTACCGGGGTTAGTTGGAGAATCAAAGTCATATGCAGAGCGACTTTTTAATTTTCCTGACATTGGCGCTCTTACCGAGGAAGATGCGGCAACCGCCTTGAAAGAGCCTGCACAGGCTGCTGGAGTTGCTTTTGAGAGAGATGCTTTAGAGGAGGTCTATCGTCTAACGAGGGGCTATCCCTATTTTCTCCAAGAATGGGGCTACCAGGCATGGAATTTTGCTAAAAGCAGCCCAATTACACTACAAATTGTCCAGGATGCAACAGCCACAGTTGTATCGCGGCTAGACAAAAACTTTTTCCGAGTTCGTTTTAATAGACTTGTCCCTAGTGAAAAACGATTTTTGAGGGCGATGGCTGAATTTGGACAAGGCGCGCATCGCACAGGAGAGGTTGCGAATATTCTCGATGCCAAAATCAGCAGTCTTGGGCCTGTTCGGAGCAAATTAATCAGAAAGGGGATGATCTATAGTCCCTCGTACGGGGATATGGCGTTCACAGTTCCTCTATTCGATGAGTTCATGATGCGGGTAATGCCTCAACTTGAGAAGGTATAGGTGCAAAAATTTCTAGCTCTTGTCCAGTAAGCAATGATCTTCGGTCCTCTCGCCAACTTCTTGAAGTTGGCTAAGTGATCTCGAGCCCGATTCGCGCTCACCTCCAAATAAAAAGGACCAGACTATCGTCTGGTCCATTTGGAGGTGGAGAGACGCGTTCAGAACTTTTGACTGGAAAAGATTCAAAACTTTTTCTACCATTGCGTTCCAAAATGTGAAGAGGGCAACCGGATCTACCTGTGAGTTTGTTTTATACACTAATAATCGGCGGTCATAAAAAATTAGGGTTTTTTCGAAAAATGAAATTCAATGCTTTCATTTTCCTTCTAGTAATCGAATGCTCGATCTTAAATGCAGCCGAAAAGTCTATTGGACTCCTTATCAAAGATGGATTTAGAGGAGAAATTTCATTTGCCTATCGCATAAAATCTGCTTGTAACAATATTGGTTGGAAAGCCGATGTGATTAACATAAAAAATTCTGAAGAGTTAGAGAGTAGTGAACATGATTTTGTGGTCAGTCTTGTTCCTGGCTCCTATAAACATCCGAAATGTAAAAACTATCTAGCGATTTTTCACCCTTTACACCACTATTTCAAACGAAGTGGGCTTTTTCGTAAAAAGTATCGTTCATTCGATGGATATTTACTTACTTACTCACCTAATGCCTTTGGGAGTGAGAAAAAGAATTTTACAGATAACCACAAATTCCCGTACATGTCGTGGTATCCCACTGTGCAAAGATTGAAATATCACACAACGAATCCTGCGCATCTTTTTCACATATGTTGCCAGTGGGGTAACAGATTTATGGATGATAAATTTAAAGAATGTTTGAGTCTGCTTGACAGAGAATCCTATACGCGTTTGTATGGAAGTCCGCTATTTCAAGAGCATTATCCGTATAGCTATCGAGGGGAAATCTCATATGATGATGACAGCTTACATGAAATTGCTTCACAGGCTGGGATCATCCTCGTTCTCCACTCCTCTGAACATAATGCATATGGATTGCCATCGGGGAGGATATTCGAGGCAACAGCAGCTTCTGCTGTGATTATCTGCGACCAAAATTCTTTCGTGAAAGACAATTTTGGAGATTCGGTTCTCTATATCAATACCGATGAAGATGGCCAATCGATCTACAACCAGATTCAACGCCATATGGAATGGATTATTGCAAACAAGGCTCAAGCCTTGGAAAAAGCCAAGAGAGCTCATGCTATCTATGAAGAGAAGTTCTTGCTTGAAAATCAACTTCTTAAACTTGAAGAATTTCATAATCGATTAATGAATAAACCTAAAAATCGCATAGTGGCTTGGTTACAAGCGATTGGATCTTAGTACTAGTGTTATAGAGAAGAGGTAGAATGTTTTTTCAATACCATAAAGCTCTCTTCATCAGCTTGCTTTTTTTACAACAGGTGATTTGTGCGAATGAAATTTTGATTGATCCGGTGCCAACGGCTATGGTTTGCAATCCAAATCCTCATTACAGTCTCATCAATAGCATCGACTATCATCCAAAACAACCTCTTTTTTGCGTGACTTATACTCATAGCAATAAGGTGCTCCTTTATGAGATCAATGGCGCAGGCAAGCCAGTAATAGTCCAAAGTCTAAGCAATCCTTTGGCTAATCTGAGCGAGCCTCAGCATGCTGTTTTTTCACCCGATGGAGAAAAAATTGTAGTAGCGAATTGGACAAATCAAACATTAACGATCTATCAGAGAAAAGAAAGTGATTTTTTTTGCGCAAAACCTGCAGCTATCATTCCCTCTCCCAGCTCCCTGATCCATCATAAACCACATGGCATCGCATTTTCTCCCTGTGGAAATTACTTAGCAATTGCCTATGGGGCTGCAAGTTGCTATGGAAGAGCCATTGCTCTGTTTTACATGACGAAAGAAGGTTTAGATTGTGAGTTGGTCCATGTGTTGGAAGGCACCGAAGCACTCCCTGGGATTCCTAAAGGGATCACATTTTCCCCTGATGGAACTTGTCTTCTCGTAACCTTTTCTGATGTAAATAGCTTGGTGATTTTCAATCTTTCTGGAAACAATAAAACGATCCTGCAGACTCCCCGACAAGTCATTCAAGGACAGGAGACCAGGATTTTTCGTCCTGAAGACGTAAAGATCTCTGCTAATGGAAATTATTGCGCTGTTTCAAATAGCGATCAGAACACTGTGACTTTTTATCTCTTTGATAAAACCTTAAATCTGGTCACTCAACGCATTCCATGTTATATCCTACAAAACCCTGAGGCCTGTCTCTGTTATCCCCATGGAATCGCCTTTTCTCCCGATGGGTTATTTATGTTGGTTACAGAATTTGGCTCGGTCAACATAACGAAAGAGGGAGATATTTTTTTGGACAATACGACGCGCCCTAAACAATCTAAGTTCAATCTCTATAGTTTGTTAAAATAGAAAAACCCAGGGCAATCGCATGAAGAAATTTCTTGACATTTCGTAAGATTTTTTTAGGATTTGTAACCCTTTAACCGGAGGTGTTACAATGAATACAAAAATCAAACAGTCAAGTTTCATGCAGTTCTTTTCAGTTCTTCCAGATCCCAGAAAATTAAGAAACCAGCTCTATTCGCTTTCTGACATTGTTAGCTCAGCGATTCTTGCTGTACTTTGTGGTTATGAAGACTGGGAAGATGTTAGCCTTTGGACCCAAGCACAGCTTCCCTGGCTTCAGCCTTTAGGCATTTGCTTAAAGGGAGTGACCTGCTCCCCATAAACTGGTCCAACTAGAATTAGAGGTTCGTATAAACTTGTAACCCAAGGAGTACGAACATGAAAAAAAGATTCACAGAAGAACAAATCATCAAAGTCCTAGAAGAAGCCAAGACCGGCTTGAAGGTAGAGGAAGTCTGCAGGAAACACGGCATCTCGCCCCCCACGTACTACAACTGGAAAGCCAAATATGGAGGGATGACCATAGCCGAAATAAAGTGGCTTCGAGTCCTTGAGAAAGAAAATCAACGTTATTAGCTAATGAGGGAACAAAAACCGGAACCTCTAATTAGAAATGGACCAAAGAAAGGGGCAAGGTCAAAACCACCACTCATTATTCGGCAACTTGTAAGAATTCCTTACAAGTTCGTTCCTAGGGAGGATGTGAGGTTCACTGTAGGATTAAGTTTTTTAGTCTTAGTAGGATACTAGATACCGAGTTCGTTCGCACCGTGGAACCCAATTCCGGCAATGGGCTACAATTCACTTGAAATCAATGACTTGCATTTATTTGGATATTTTAAATAACATCAAAATAAAGAATTTCGATTCTTGTGGAGAATAAATATATTGAGTTTTGATGTTATAGATGACATAATAAGGTCATATCGGTTTTAATGGGATGATCATGAGGAAGGCTAAAAGTTCAGAGAAGTTAATGCTAGAGCAAATAGCAGATGCGGCACGGATTTTGAGAGAGAATCAAAGGGGGCTTTCTATTGGGCGTTTGATTGCATTGATTCGAGTCCAGCTTACTATGTCACAGCATGTTCTGGCTGAGAGATCCTCTGTACCTCAAGCTACTTTGTCAAAGATTGAATCAGGTCGCCAGCAGCCCACTGTTTCCACTCTACATAAGATTCTTGATGCACTTGGATGTGATTTGCTTATTACTGCGGTTCCGAGAGCTAACTTGGAAGAAGTTCGACAAAGACAAGCCGAGAAAAAAGCTAAAACGAGAGTGGAGTATTTAAAAGGGACAATGAGTTTAGAGGAGCAAACTCCCGATCAAAAATTCCTTAATGAGATGATCAAAGAAGAAGTAAAAAGATTGATGGAGTCTTCCAGTTCAGAGCTGTGGAGAGAAGAGTTGTGAAATTTGATTATCCCAGGGGAGCTACGCCAATTGATGATATTAGCGGTTTAATTCCTGAGTGGGTCAGAACTCAGCAAGATTTAAACTTGGTTGAAGCCGAAAATATTTCCCAGGCTGCGCGGAAGTATCTAAGTGGTAATATTGGTCTGCCTCAAAAGTGGTTTACTGTTCGTTTTTTACAGAAAGTCCACCTTGATATGCTAGGTGAAGTATGGGACTGGGCTGGAAGATTCAGGACCACAAATACCATACCGGGTGTCGTTCCATACAGAATTAGAAGCGATCTTGAAGATCTTTGTGCTGAAGTGTCTTATTGGTCATCGAATGCAGTTGAGTTGACCTTATTAGAGCAAGCAGCATGGATCCATCATCGGTTAGTATTTATACATCCTTTCCCTAATGGAAATGGTAGATTTTCGAGGCTTGTTGCTGACCGTTTTCTTAAAGCTTGCAGGCTCTCATCTCCTCAATGGCCGGTTGATTTAGGAGGTGATGGAGAACATCGAAAGTCATACATCGATGCGTTAAAAAATGCTGATAAAGGAGATATGGAACCGCTTATTTGCTTTATGGAAACTCATGGGGCAAAAGATCTCGCTTTAAGCCAATTGCTAGGACATAGTTTTTTTAAGCAGCTATGTGAAGGAGAGCGACTTGAGTGTTTGGTAAAAGCATCCGTTCGTCGTGGTTACAATGTAAACGATGTTGAAAATAATGGTCACTCTCCATTGAATATCGCCATAAATCTAGGGCTTAAAAAAATTGCTGCTCTGCTTTTAGATAATGGTGCAAAATTCAAAGAAAGTGACCGATCAGGTCTTTGTCCTTTCGAGTGTGCCTTGAATTGCAATATGTATGAAATAGCTTATGAGATGCACAAGCGTGGATATCCCTATTCGCCAAGGCATCCCAATATACATTTGAAAGTACCGTATCAGAATCTATACAAGTTTGACCAACTCTACTTCTAAAAGAGAAAGCTTATTAGAATGGAGGTGGTTGGACTTGTTCCTAATCCTGGATTAGGGTATATCTTTCGAAGAAACAATCATTTTTTTTGGGAATCGTTGAATGAATGAAAAAATTCAAAAATTGTCCTCTACTGGGTTATATGTCTTTGTAAGATGGAACTTTACTTAGGAGGGGATTGTGGACGCGGAGAAATTTTTTAAAGAAATGTTTCATTGTATTTGGCAAAGCCAAGATTTGAGTAGATTCGATGATTTCTATTCTGAAGATTTTACTGAATCAATTAGTGTCTCTGACGAAAAGAATCAGCCCCTTGAGCTTAGAATGAATTACGAAGATTTGTTACAGGAAGCAAAGAGACAGAAGGAAGAATTTAGAAATGTCACATTGGATATCAAAAAAATTGTGCATGGTGAAGATAATCATCTCTCTGTAAATTTCTACTCATCTTCTATTGATAATAAAACAGAGGAAAAGCGACACCGTTGGGTGTGTGGAATATGGCATCTCAATCAAGAAAATAAAATCGACAGAGTTTGGGCGGTGGTAACGCCATATTACGCTTCATAATTTTTTAACATTAAAAAAAGCAAAAACTTCTCGGCAATCCTGGTATGGATCGTATGGAGGTGGAGAGAATCGAACTCGCTATCTAGTTAGCAAACCAGCATAAACCAAATTACACAACATGAAAACAATCAGACAGTTAAGTTGTGAGGTTTTGGTCTGCTTTCACTTCATTTGCCTCAGTTTTTTGTGGTCTAGGGCGTAAATAGTGCGTAAATTAGCGACCGCTTTGGGGGCTATCATGAAAGAAACTTTTCCATTTTTGCTCTGACTCAAAAAATGGTTTCCAATAGTTCTCGGAAGAGTAGGTAATATCATTGCTTAGCAGATTATCTGACATCAAATTTATAGCTGGCTTATATTCGTTTTTTCGTTCATCAATGCTTTGCTGTATTTTTGAAATTTTAATCGCTTTTTCAAGAGCAATTCGCTCAATTTCCTGGACAACCTTGGGGCCGACTAACTTGGCAAGAAATTCTGTTTGCTGATAGTAAAGTTCTCTATATTCTTTGTGGCCCTGACTGATCACTAAATTTAAATAAATCAACGCGAGGATAGGATCTCGTTTTTCTGTAGCGTATAGTTGAAAGATTTCATAAAGCGCAGGAGGATAACCTAAAGATGCCGCCATTTTAAAAAAGAGCTTTGCTGCATCTTTATTTATTGTTGTTCCGCCAGAACCTCCTAAACTACATTGTCCTGCTATGTACATTGCAATCGGATTACCCTCATAAGCTGATTTAAGAATAACATTTAAATCAAAATTACCTGAAGGGTTAGATTGTTTTAGAAATTTTGTGATGTCAGCTTTTTCAGATTCAGTTAAGGGAAATTCTTCTATAATACTATTTGTTGAGCGTTGCTTTTCAACATTAGGATAAGCCAATACAGGTAATAAGAAAGCGAATAGGATGTAAATCATTCTATTTATCATTTGATTTACCTACTCCTAGCATAAGGATTTACATATGTGTAACCTTTGCTGGTTTTTTTTACATGACCTGAAGTAATTTTGGTTTTTGGCAAGCCATTAACCTTACTTGGTTTTCCATAACCTGCATAAGGGGCCTTCTTTGAGTAGGGCTTTTTGTTGTAGCTTTTGGTTGAATAGGCTTTTGTGCTATAAGATTTTCTCGGTGCAGCACTCAATTCTCCCACAGAAAAAATAGCTGCAGCCAAAAGGGCTGAGTAGAACACTCCAGTTTTCAAATGCTTAAACATATTCCTTCTCCTTCTTTAATCCATTTCATAATAGTGATATTCACCTGTGTCTTAGTCATAGGTTTTTAGTTCTTTGCCGTGGAATCCTTGAACTTCTTCATTGTGGTAGCAACTATCTCCATAATGATAAACTTCGATGTCTTTGTATTTTCGGACAAGATTGCCTTTTCCGATTTCAATGCATTCACCTTTTTCATAATCGTAGCCATCCCAACCAAATAAAAAAGAGGTTCCCAAAATTGGTAGCAAGAAAAAATAAAATAATTTATTCGTAATTATAAATCTTTTCGAATTAAATCAAATAATAGCAAATAAATCATAAATAAAAAACGGTAAAATAATTAATGATTAAACTAAAGTATTTAATAAAGGTTGGTTGAATTAGATCTCAGAAAAACCAGCCTAGTATATCTATAGGAAACTTCTGAAATGCATCGCCAAGACTTTTGACCTGAGGTGCTGGCCAAGGACGAAGATTTGGGTACTGTTTCATCCAGTCTTGTGCGTAAAAAATGCGTAAATTGGTGTTGGTGCGGTGAATTTTTGAAAGTGATTTTCATGAGACAATCACTTAAAAACAAAAGACTTCACTCCGAAAAGCGAAGTCTTAAAACATGATGGGGAGAGACGCGTTCAGAACTTTTCGTTTCGAGTTGTTAAAGCCCTTTGAGAGATATAAGCTCGTCACGAAGTGAACACCAAGCTGCACGGAATAAATCTTCATCTTTTGTATTTATAAAAACATCCAAAGATTCGATGGCATTTGTTTTTATTTTCACTAAAACTTGGGCTTTTGGATCTTTGGCATGCATGGGGATCTTTTTAAATTTACCCGTAATCCATTTTTTCTTCCCAGGACCATTATAATTTTTCATATGAACTTGCGCCTTGGAATCCTTAATGTCTTCAATGAGCCGTTCTATGCACTTATCGGAAAAGCAGTCTATTAGGAGATCCCAAGCTTCTGCGTTATCTATGGCTGTGATATTTGTGCTAATATTGTAAATATCACGTTTTGCAAACTGGACAGGGCTATAGTCTCCAGTCGAGGCTCCTGCATTTCCATTTTTGTTCTCTGCGGAGGCGTTGGAATCTGACGAAGCAATCCTCGTCCAGGAGAATTTAGTTTTAAGGAATGTACCTATTTTAAGTAATTGTTCAAGCATTGAATACCTTTTCTTATAAAAAAGGTCGGGATATTTCCCGACCTTATTGGAGGTGGAGAGAATCGAACTCTCGTCCTTAGCCAACTTCAGCATAAATGACTACATGCTTATCATCTTCAGTTTCGCAGTTGCTTCTGATGGAAGATGCCCCACTTAAGAAACAACCC
>JAAKFC010000031.1 GCA_011065225.1 Chlamydiota bacterium | reverse complement strand
GCTTTAGAAGAGCTTTCCTACCTTATCTAAGCGGTGCATTTGCAGACGAGTGGAAAAAGCTATAACGACTGCGCATTCTTTTATTTGCTTCTTGGATCGTAATCGATTTCCCATCCGCGCCTAAAGTATTTTTGCACGTGAGCGAAGAATAGTACACTCTGTAAGGTCCATAGCCATGATCAATACTGCATTTTTGCTGGAAAGAGATATCAACTTGAAAATCTTTTCCTCTTTCATAATTTTCAGGATTTGAAATGATTTTTAAGAATGGTTCAATATGAAGTTCACCTTGCATACTTTCTAAAGGATTACAAGAGTGCTTTTTGCCATTAATATTAATTGTTATTTTTGAGTCTGCTTTTCTATTTTTTCCACACCAGCCCCTACTTTGTTCATTGAGACAGTAAAATTCATGAAGGAGTTGGATTTTTTGTTGATAAGAGGGGCCTTTTCGACCTATTAGGTTCCAATCTGTCCAATAACCGCTTAACAATTTTTCATATTCTGCTTTTTTTTCTTTCGTCATTTCAGGTAAATAAAATCCTTTGAGTTTTGGGTTTTGGGCAAAAAGGCGATAGAATGTAAAAGTAAAAATTCGAAATATTGCGTAAGGAAGATCTAAGAAAAAAGAAAAAGAGCTCTTAGGAGCTGCACCTCTAATAAAAGATTGATATCTTTCATCATTATTTTGTTGGATTTGAGGGGCTACTCCTAGAGGATGGGTAGTTATTCCCGGATTAAAATTCACTTTCATGTTTCTACTCCTGCTAAATTAAGAGAATAAAGTATAATGCTTATGTGAAATATTTGCTAGTAGATTCAGGGAATCAGAAAAAATTTGAACGCTTTGGAAGAGTTTCTATTGTCCGGCCATGCAGTCAGGCTTTATGGTCCCCTTCGATGGGAAAATGGGATGCAGATGCCATTTTCTCAAGAGATGAGGGCAATAAGTGGGAAGGCAAACTTCCCAAAGAATGGATCATTGAGCACGATGGACTCAAGTTCAAAGTTGCTCCAACGGATTTTGGACATCTCGGCATTTTTCCTGAGCATAGTTTTTTGTGGGAATGGGCATCGGGATTTGTGAAAAAGGGAAGCAATGTCCTCAATCTCTTTGCCTATTCAGGCGGCGCTACTCTTGCATTGGCCAAAGCAGGCGCCTCTGTTTGTCATGTCGATGCCTCGCAAGGAATGGTCAAATGGGCAAGAGAAAATGCAACGCTAAATGGTCTTGAGGATTGTCCAATTCGTTGGATTGTCGACGATGTGATGAAGTTTTTAAAGCGAGAGATTCGAAGGGGGAGACGCTATGATGGCATTCTCTTCGATCCCCCCAGTTTTGGAAGGGGAACAAAAGGCGAGGTCTTCAAGATTGAGCGCGATATTCGTGAGTTACTTAGTGCTTGTAAAGCACTTCTCAGCGAATCCCCGCTCTTTTTTGCTTGTTCCAATCACACTAGTAGTATTACTCCTAAGGTTTTGGAGCATCTTTTAGAAGAAATCCTTCCTGGCAAAGTAGAAGCAGGAGAGCTTTTTTTGAAAGGGGAGCGGGATATCCCTACAGGCAGTTATGCAAGGTGGCAGCCATGAATCTGACTAGCATGCAAAATCCGCAAGTGAAAGCAGCAGTCAAATTGCAAAAACGCATCAGACGGGATGAAACCGGACTTTTTCTGATTGAAGGAGTGCGTGAATTGCACCATGCCTTCGATAGAGGAGTGACAATCCAAAAGGTCTTTTTCTGCCCTGAGTTTTTTCAAGGGGAAATGGAAGATTTGCTCATCCAAGAAATCGAATCTGCAGGGGGAGCGGCTTTTTCATGCACAAAGGACGTTTTCACTAAAATGTCCTATCGCGATCGCCCAGATGGTCTTCTTGCAATTGCCGTTCAGATGAAGAGTTCATTGGGCGCTTTGGCTTCTCAAATGGGTAAAAATCCGTTGCTAGTGGTTGTAGAAGGAATTGAAAAACCTGGCAATCTAGGGGCAATATTACGCTCAGCGGATGGAGTGGGAGCTAATGGAGTCATTGTCTGCGATCGATGCACAGATGTCTACAATCCCAATGTGGTGCGCGCAAGTATTGGAACGTTATTTACATTACCAGTTGTAGAAGCGGTTGGGGCTGATACATTTTTGTGGCTGCAGGAGCATAAAATTCAAATTGTAGCGACATCGCCAACAGCTAAGCTTGATTTTACAGAGGCAGATTTTCAGGGTCCCGTGGCAATTGTGGTGGGCACGGAACAACTCGGTCTTTCGGAGATGTGGCTCTCGGTTGCTGATCGCAAGGTCTCGATTCCAATGAAAGGGGCAGCTGATTCACTCAATGTGGCGATTGCGACGACACTTCTTCTCTATGAAGTTCTCAGGCAAAGAAAAATGGGGTATCCTCTTGGAACCGATCTTTTGCGATAATCACCTCCTCGTCTTAGAAAAACCTGCGGGCATTGCTACGCAGCCCGATTTTCACGAAAATGCCAAAATCTGGGTGAAAGAGCATTTTAGAAAACCTGGCAATGTTTTTCTCGAGCCGATTCACCGCCTTGATAAACCTGTGAGTGGGCTTGTTCTTTTTGCGCGAACAAGTAAGGCGCTCACAAGGCTTAATGAAGCGATGCGAGAGAGAAGAATCCGAAAATTTTATCTTGCTTGGGTAGAAGGCATTGTTGATGAAGAGGGGACTTTGGAGCATTCTCTTAGGCATGGGAATTTCCGAGCTCATATCGATCCAAATGGAAAAAAAGCCATTCTCCATTTCAAGCGTTTAGAGGTAAAGAAAAATGCTTCTCTTGTTGAAATCGAGCTTGAGACAGGGCGTTACCATCAAATTCGCGCGCAATTTGCTGCGATTGGGCATCCCATTTTGGGGGATCAAAAATATGGCGCAAAAGAAAGGCGAGAAAACATCGCTCTCCATCACCATAAATTCATAATATCCCACCCTGTGTCGAAAAAAGAGATTACATTTCGATCTTTGGTCGTGTTTTCTGCCTGATTAAAAGAAGAGTAAGTATGAGCCCAACAAGTGCCATAATAATGGCAAGAAAATTGATAGACCAAAACCCTTTGATATAAGAATGGAGATAGGTCTGCTCGACAAAAGTTTGCGATTGTTCAGGCAATTTTTTTAAAGCTGTTATTGCTTCGGGCGTTTTGGATAAAAGGCCTTGAAATTCCATGGGGGAGAGAGCTTCTGTATCGATATTGCGTTTCAAATCTTTTGCAAATTCTCCTTCCTGGACATTGAGAAATAGAGTTCCAAAAATCGCCAGCCCGAGTGTTCCTCCCAATTGGCGAATCGTTGACACAGTTCCTGAGGTGAGTCCTCGTCTTTCTGGAGGAATTTCTCCCATGATTGTTGTGAAACTTGGTGTGAAAATGAAAGGAATGCCAAATCCAAAAGGAATGATAGCAGCTAAAATGAGCCAGACATTTTTCATATCGATATTTTGTAGGAACAAAATTAGGGCCATGACTACGAGAGAAAATCCAATGACAATCGGAATGCGAGGGCCTTTTTTATCGACGAGATGGCCCCCAAGTGGCGCTGCAATAATAATGGGAAGATTTGAAATCAGACTGAGTGTTCCGGCTTGCGTTGGAGTAAATCCGAGCACGTTTTGGAAATAAATGGCCCAAAATATTGTCACCATGAGAATGAATTGGGTACAAAAAATTCCTGCACTGGCACCTGCAATTGTGGAATTGCGAAAGAACGAAAAATCGATATAGGGCTCTTTGACTTCTCGATCGACTTTCCAAAGGAGAAAAAGAAGAAAAATTCCAAAAAGGAGCATTCCAAGGGTCCAATAAGAAGTCCATCCCCAATTTTTCGCTTGCATGAGAGAAACTACAATCGCACTGATTCCAAGACTGAAAGTGACAAAGCCAATCCAATCAAAATGGGCATGCTTTCCTTTGCTTTTGGGAACAACCAATAAAGCTAGAATCAGCCCTCCAAGAGCTATGGGCAAATTGATCCAAAAAACAAGCCGCCAAGTGAAATATTGAGTAAACAAACCACCAAGGAACGGGCCGAGAGCAAGAAAAATGGATCCGATACTGACATAGAGGCCCATGGCTTTGCCCCGTTGATGAGGAGGAAAGGAATTGAAAGTGATTGCACTCGAACTGGGAATGAGTATAGCTCCTCCAATTCCTTGAAGACTACGAGAGGCGATGAACCACCATTCATGGTAACTCAAACCACAGAGAGCGGAACTAAAAGCAAAAAGAATCAAACCCCAGCAAAAAGTTTTCCGATGTCCGACTCTATCTGCTAATCGTCCTCCTGCTAATAGGAAAATCGTAAGCACTAAGATATAGGAATTGATTATCCATTGCATGCCGAGCCCAGAAAGGCCTAAAGATCTTTGAATGGTGGGCAAGGCGACGGGCAAGACTGTGATATCGATGAAAATCATCGAAATCGCACTGGTCATTGCAAGTAAAATCCACCACTTGCGGTTTTTTTCGGTTAGTTTCAAGAACATATTCTTGCTTAGAATACGGGTTTTGCAATTTTCCTGTCCAAAAACCTATCCAATTAAAATCTCTGAGAGGGTTCAAGGTGAAAATGAGCTGCATTCTCGAAGAAAGCTTCAGAGATTTTAATTGGATAGGTTCCAGGGTTGTATATAATGAAAAAAGCGATTAAAGAAATATATATATGTTTAAGAAATATGGAATTCCCATTTTAGCAAGCCTGGGAGTTTTGCTGGCCCTCATCATGGTCATTATTGGACTACAAAAACCACCCGTCCCTCCCATCGACCATCCCCCTGCAAAATCGCCCTTTCTCCACTATGTAGCTGGATCTGGAATCATTGAGGCGAGCTCTCTAAATATCAATGTTAGTACGGCCATTGCAGGACCTATCGAAGCCATATTTGTTCAGCCAGGGGATATTGTAGAAAAAGGGACCCCTCTTTTCCGCGTAGACACAAGGGAGCTCGTTGCGAATGAAAAAGAGGCTGCTGCAGCACAAACCGTTACTGTAGCCAATTTCAATCGGCTCATCAATCAGCCTCGCGCCGAAGAAATCCCTCCACTCGAAGCCCAAGTCAAGCAAGCGCAGCTCCGTCTTTCAGATGAATTCGCGCAATATACCCTTTTTCAAAATGTAAGCGATAAACGTGCTATTAGCTTCAATGACTTCAATCAGCAAAAATATGCTGCTGGTATTGCCAAAGCAGAATTTGCACAGTCAAAAGCCGATTTAGAACTTTTAAAAGCGGGTGCATGGATCGAAGACATCAAGATTTCCAATCAAGAAGTCGAAGAAGCTACTGCAAAACTCAATGTATCCAGCACTCAACTTGAACGAGCGACGACAAAAGCCCCCTTAGATGGAATGGTGATGCAAATCAATGTGAATGTAGGGGATTTTGCAAGAGGAAGCCGCGAGGATACTATTTTTCAAGACTCTCTCATGGTTTTTGGCTCTATAGATCCGATGCATGTGCGCATTGATATCGATGAAGATGATGCTTGGCGCGTTTTTCCAGGAGCTCCTGCCGTTGCCTTTGTCCGCGGCAACAGCGAAATCTGTTTTTCTCTCGAATTTGTTCGCATTGAGCCCTATGTGGTTCCCAAACGAACACTTACTGGAGAAAATTTAGAGCGAGTGGATACACGTGTTCTTCAGCTCATCTACCGCTTCCAGAGAAAAGATCTACCTATTTATTTGGGGCAATTACTCGATATCTTTATTGAGGCCAAACCCTCACAAGGTTTGTAATGAACCTCTCCACAAATTCTATTAATGATCTTTCCTTATCTTTTCGGGAATTTCCTTTGAAATCTCTCCAAAAATCTAAAAAAATCTCAAAAAAATATAATTTGTGGAGAGGTTCATGAAAAAATGGATCCCCCTTTTTTTCCTAGCTGGTTGCACCCTTGGGCCCGATCATGAGGCTCCAGAAGTTTGCGTTCCCTGTCATTATGAAGAAGCGCCTTGTGAAACAGAACATGTTGATCTCTCTGTCTGGTGGCACCAATTTGATGATTGCTTGCTTGATGAGTTCATCGAAGAGGCACTCGCTTGCAACTATGACTTGCAGATTGCCTTGCACAAGATTGAAGAAGTGCGTGCACTTTATAAAATCGATCGTTCTGAGCTCTATCCCCAGATTCAGGGAAATATGGTTGCCATCCGTGCCCGCCGTTCGGAAAATCTCGGCGCAGATGTGATTGAAGGTCCCGCATCGATTACAGAAATACTTCCCACAGATTTTTCTGGTCCTCTTGTGCAATATTTTTTCCAAGCCGGTTTTGATGCTTCTTGGGAACTCGATTTTTTTGGAAAAAACAGGCGCAAAGCAGAAGCTGCCTATCGAGATTTTGAAGCGAGTCAAGAGAGTGCTCTTGATGTGCAAATCACACTTTTGAGTGATGTGGCGAGAAGCTACATTGACATCCGCTCCTTCCAGCAACAGATTGAAAGCAAGGAAGACCAGATCCAAAGACAAAGAGAACTTCTCGAACTTGCTCAGAGTCGCTATAATGCAGGCCTCACTTCTTATCTTGATGTGACTAGAGCAAAAGCTGAATTAGATGCCCAAGAATCGTCTCTTCCTCCTTTGCAAGAAGCACTCAAACAAACCATCCATGGTCTTGCGATTCTTCTTGGAAAACCGCCTGAAAATTTTTGCATTGGGGAAGGATTCATTCCCAAAGCAGCTGGGCGTATTCCAACTGATTTGCCATCCGATCTTCTTTGCCGTCGTCCCGATATTCGCCAGGCTGAACGAGAACTTGCTGCAGCAACTTCTCGAATTGGCGCTGCAAAAGCTGAGCTCTTTCCTTCCTTTTCTCTTTTGGGGACTTTTGGGACTCAAACCAATGTCATTGATAAACTCTTTGTGTGGCCCAGTCGTTTTTGGACCATAGGTCCTTCTATGATCTGGAATCTTTTCACTGGGGGAAGGCTTCTCGCCCAAATCGAAGTGACGAATGAAAGGCAAAAGCAAGCCATTCTCGCCTATGAAAAATCCATCATTGATGCTCTCAAAGATGTGGAAGACCGCCTAGTGGGTTATTTCAAAGAAGAAAATCGCCTGACATTTTTGGAAGAACAACTGAGTACCAATTCTCTTTTGCGTGATCTCACATATGATCAATACATTGGCGGTCTGATTGCAATGGATGATGTGCTAGATGCCGAGAAAGGTCTTTTTCAAACCCAGCAAAATATGATAGAGAGCCAAGGGACGCTCATGTTGCAGCTCGTAGGACTCTATAAAGCTCTAGGAGGAGGTTGGGAGTGTTTCGCTTCGCGATAAAAATTCTGATGGGAGATAGAGCCAAATATATTGGCATTATCCTTGGTCTTACCTTTGCCTCTTTTATCATTGTGCAGCAGGCAGCGATCTTCATTGGCCTCATGACCCGTACCTTTGGATTCATCACCGATACTTCCCAGCCCAATATTTGGGTCATGGATCCTAAGGTCAAGTTTGTCGATGACATCAAACCGATGAATTCTAATGAGATCTTTCGCGTACGCAGCATTGAAGGAGTGGAATGGGCAGTTCCCATGTTCAAAGGAATCATTCGCTCCAGAGTGAAAGATGGCAATTTTCAAAACACAATTGTGATCGGGATTGACACAGCAACCTTCATTGGACGTCCCCCTGTCATTTTAGAGGGTTCTCTTGAAGCCCTGCGCAATACCGATGCCATCATTGTGAGCAAAGAAGGAGCAGAAAACCAACTAGCAAATGTAGATCCCAAAACGGGAGAAAAATATCCCCTGCAAATCGGCGATACTCTCGAACTCAATGACAATCGCGCTGTTGTCGTAGGACTTTGCGAGATTTCTCGCACATTCCAAACCCAACCCGTAGTGTATACGACATTTCGTAGGGCTCTGCGCTTTACCCCCTTTGAGAGGAAAAATCTCTCCTTCATCCTCGTCCAGTCGGCTTCCTGGGTCAAACCCAAAGAACTCTGTCGCCGCATCGAGAGGGTCACAGGCCTTGCTGCCTATACCGATGAGCAATTTGCCAAACTCACCGTCAGCTATTTCCTCCGGCGCACTGGCATTCCCGTCAACTTTGGGGTTGCCATTGCCCTGGGCTTCATCATTGGCGTCGCCATTGCAGGTCAGACATTTTACAATTTCACCCTCGATAACTTGCGCTATTTTGGCACATTCAAAGCCATGGGTGCTGACAACGATCTCCTTACAAAAATGATTCTGCTCCAATCTGTCATTGTCGGAACTATTGGCTGGGGCCTTGGTGTGGGTGCTGCCGGTCTTTTTGGGCTCATTTCCAGAGGCACTCAGCTTTCATTCCGTTTGCCTTGGCAACTTCTTCTCGGCAGCTATATCGCGATGCTCTTCATTTGTCTTATCTCGGCCTACATCAGCATCCGTCGCATCCGCCGCCTAGAGCCCGCCATCGTTTTCAAGACCTAAGAGACCTTCTCTGAATTAAATTTTGCACTCCTGAAAATCTTTGGGACCTTTTTCATTTTTTTTGCTCAGCCATGTTAATTTAACATTGTCCTCGCTCAAAAAATAAAAAATCTCTCCAAATCTTCCTTCAGGCCTGCTAAAATTTAATTCAGAGAAGATCTCTAATCAAATTGTTCATCTTTGGCTCCGTGTCCAACATGGAAGAATTGATCGATAGGCTTTGAGAGAATGGTATCTTTCTGGATGATATTTTTTTCTCTCAAATAACGAATTGTACTGTGCTTGTCTTCTTCATTCATAAAAGTTAAGCCAGTAATGTATTCAGGAGAAATGCGATCTTTGATCATCACCTCATGACTTTTCTGATAGCTTAAGCCGTATCCAAGTTTACCTTTTAAAGAGTCGAATATGTTCTTACGAGAAGAATAAGGACAACTTGTAAACTCACAAACTTGCCGAGATCCAAATTCATCTTCATCATATTGATAAGATCCAAATTCCAAAATTTTAGGAGAAAAAAACAGTCTAACTGGGCTGAAGTAATCGAAATAGTGATGATCTTTAATGACCATTTGTGTAAAAACGCTATCTGATCCCCCATTGAAAGCCTCATTATCTGACGTAGTCATCGGTTTATTTAGAAAGGCTGATTGCATTTCCTTTGAAAACATTCCCATTTTCAAAATAGAGGCGATGTTCTTGTTGCCAGAATTTTGAAGACCATTTGTCAGACCTTGGAGTCCATATTTTTTTAATTCATCTGCAAGGCCATCTACAGCCCATCGCATTCTACCGGGAAGAATTTCTCTAAGTTCCATTTTTGGAAGCCACTTTGTAAATTGTGATTCCATTTCAGGGGAATCCCAAAAAATTTGCTGTTTGAATTTTTCTAAAGAAAGATCAAAAAAAGCAGCACTTCGCTCAAAAACCGTGGCTTTTGGGGGATTAAGAATCCTGAAAAGGTGTCCCATTTTCATTCGTTCAATATCTTCTTCCGAAGATTTTCTAAGGGCATCATCCAGATTCAAAAAGGAAAGCATCTTATGAAAATCATAAAGAGTTTTATTCTTACCCATTTGCATCTCTACTTGGTCATATATTGAGATTACGCTTTCTTTTGCCCCAATAGTAACTCTCCCTAATCCAGGAGATTGGATATTGTAGAAAAAGTCACCCTTTGAGAGTGAGTTTTCATTGGGATTTTTTTCTAACATTTCAAGACGTTGTTGCAATCGATCACGAAAGACATGATTGACTTTGAAATTCAATTCGATTGTTTCTTCATTCTCTTTAAAATGAATATTCATTCCTTTGACAAGTTGCTTACCATATCCATGGAAATGAGCTCCAAAATTGTGTTTTTTTCCTTCAGCATCTTTTAAAATCACCTCATTTTCTTTAATTTTCTTAGAAAGGTTTTTTAGAGGATGATCTTTTAGATGATCCGTCTTTTTGACTTCTATGGGAGGGATTTGGCTATTTGCTTGATAGAGACGGATTGCTCCCATCAAGGATTTGGCGAAAACTTCCGGTAAATGTCCCTTTTGCCATTCCTCTTTAGCTTGATAAAAGTTGACTGCTGATTGGGTGAGCATTGAAGCAACGATCATTTCCAATGACCCCGTATGCATAATTGATAGATATAAGGTGCTATTGAATGCCTGAAGAAGGGCTTCATTTGATTTTTCTGGATTTTTGGCAAGGCTCATGAGATTCATGGTAAGATCAACAGCTGTTGTCAAATAGAGGCCAACTCTAAAATCGTAAAGAGTCCCAGCAAGGGCTAGGCCAGATAGACCTACTTGCATTGTTTCATAAGCAAGTTCTTTTGTGTCTTTTGCCGCAATCATCCCTACTCCATTTGATAAAAGACGAACTCCGCCCATTGACACAGAGATGGCTCGGCCAAAGGGGTGATACAAACTCAGAAAGGGGATGGCAATACGCCCAAATCTTTTGGCAGAATCAAAATAGGAAGGATCCTGGGGGTTTTCTGGCAAATCCAGATCATATTGCCGATGATAATAAGTTGGGTTCAAAATTTTATTAATCATAATTATAAAAAAATCTAGTTTTAAAGGATTATTATAGCAAAATTTGTAATTCTTGTATATTAGGAATTTTTTGAGGAGATCGGACCCGAATCAACTTCATATGGGGGCATTTGGAGAGGAGGTAGGGATAGATCCGGCGACGGCGACGATAAGATTTGAAAGCCCAGAGGAAGATCGATTCCCTTGAAAGAAATTGCCGTCGAAGACTCTCTTGGCAACCACTCCACAAAATTTCCTTCGTGAAGGCTCGCCGTGTAACGCGTTTTAATAAACGCCAAAGGATGACTGGCAGAGGATAATCGAGCCAAATAGCCACATCAGCTCTCGGCCAAATGAGATCGTGACCTGCGCGGCTATAGTTGCCATCAACGACCCACTTTTCACCAGAAATCGCTTCTTTGACACGATCTCGAAAAAGGACATCATCGACCTGTTGCCAATTGGGATCCCAATTTAATGCATCAAGCTCGACATGTGGAATGCCGAGTTCTTTTGAAATTTTGCGGGCAAGTGTCGTTTTTCCTGACCCTGTCGTGCCTAAAATAACAATCTTCATATATATGGTAAGAGAGGGCAAATATTTTATGGAAAAAGCCGTTTTTTGTCACGGAATTACAAAGATTTATGGGGAAGGGCCCACTCGAGTGGAAGCATTGCGTGGTGTCGATCTTGATCTCAATCTTGGCGAACTTCTCATGATTGTAGGTCCCTCAGGGTCGGGCAAAACAACACTCATTTCCATTTTGGCAGGGATTCTCGATTCGACAGAAGGAGAGTGCAGCGTTCTCGGTAAAAGCTTAAATGAAATGAGAAGTGCTGCACTCACGGAATT
>JAAKFC010000030.1 GCA_011065225.1 Chlamydiota bacterium | reverse complement strand
GTGATGAAACCGGATTTTGTGTTTCCTTGGAGATCAAAGAGGGCATCGTAGTTTTTTTTTCGTAAGAGTTTTCGAAAGGAAGAAATGGCCTTCTGGTGTTTCAGGAGATTTTTGCGCCAAAGTCTTGTGTCCACTTCTAGAATGCGATCCAGCTCGGGATGGGCATGCAAAAGAGGTGCAATCTCCTTTTCCACTACCCAATCAATCTGACACTTCGGAAAGCGCTTCTTTAAATAATCGATCAGGTGAAAGCTCTGAATCACATCTCCAATGGAAGATGTTTTGACAATCAAGAATTCTTTCATATTTCTAATTATGATCGCCAAAGAGAGTTTTTTGCACGTGCAAAAAATCTTTCAAAGGGGGAGCTGTGCATCTGATGTCTTTGAAAGCAATCTCCTGCGAATGGAGCATTTGACGAGGGGGCTGGATAGGGCATTTAAAATGTTTTCCATATTGAAAATCTCCTAAGACGGGATGTCCGCTTTGCTGCAAATGGACGCGCACTTGGTGGGTTCTCCCAGTAATGGGTGTCACCAGTACAAGAGAGGCATTTTCAGAGCTCTCTAAAAGGCGAAAATGGGTAATGGCTCTTTTACCTTTTTTCTTGGAAGCTTTTCCATATAAACTTCCACCCTGATAGGTGGCTTTTTTTTCTAAAAAATTGTCCACTATCCACTCCTCTTTCTCGATTTTTCCATCACAAATGGCAAGATAGCTTTTTTCTACCTTCTTTTGTCTAAAAAGATCGATGAGGACATTTTGCATGTCAATCGTTTTTGCAAAAAGCATCACGCCAGATGTGTCTTTGTCCAAGCGATGAACGAGAAGATACTCGGAAAAAGATTCTGAAGTTTTTCCAGGTGGTTTGTTGAGAAGGATTAAATGCTCATCTTCAAAGAGTACATCGATCGAATACTGTAGCTTTGCAACTTCAAGACGGATTTCAATCTGATCTCCCTCTTTGACTCTATGGGTCGAAAAGGTTTCGACTCGCCCATTGATCTTGCATTGTTTTGCTTCTATAGCTCTCTTGATTGCTTTTACGGATGGATATTCTGTGAGCTGATCGCGCAAAAATGCGAGCAGAGTTTTCCCACTCTCAATTGCAACGACTTTCATTGTGTTAGCTTTGCAAAAAACTGCGTGAGCAGGCGGACACCAACACCCGTTGCTTGGATGGGATGGTAGGGCTTCAAAGAATCAGGGAAGGCTGTACCCGCAATATCAATATGGGCCCATTTAGCCTTCTTGCCGATGAATTTTTTCAAAAAGATGCCCCCTTGGATGGGAGAGGCTTTGCGCTGACCTGAATTTTTGATGTCAGCTACTTTGGACTTGAGAATCGCATTGTACTCTTCATAGAGAGGAAGAAGACAAAGGCGCTCATACGTGTCATCCCCTGCTTCTAAAAGAGCACCTGCAAGGGATTCATCTTCACACATAAGTGCGGAAACTTCTTCACCAAGAGCTACAACAGCTCCTCCTGTTAGAGTGGCGATGTCGATGATTCTTTTTGGTTCATATTTTTTTTGCACATAGGAGAGAACGTCTGCCAAAACGAGACGCCCCTCGGCATCTGTGTTAGAAACTTCAACTGTGATCCCACTGTAACTGCGATACACATCTCCAGGCTTGTAACTCTTCGGACCAATGGCATTTTCCGTTGAGCCAATGGCAGCAATGACATTTACTGGTAGACCTAAAGCAGCAATGGCATGCATGGTACCAAGAACTGCTGCAGCACCGGACATGTCATCGCGCATGGTTTCCATGCTTCCTGTCGGTTTGAGATTGAGCCCTCCCGTGTCATAGGTCACTCCTTTGCCCACAAGGGCTGAGAGTTCTTTCGATTTGGGATTACCCTTGTACTCGACAAGAATGAGTGCTGGCTCTTCATGGGAACCACGAGATACTGCTTCTAAAAGACCAAGATTTTCACTTATGATCTCTTTGCGTCCCAAAACTGTCGCCTTGAGGGTTTTATGTTCAGAGGCCAGTTCTTTTGCCATCTTTCCAAGAAAAGTAGGTGTGATATCATCTGCATTGCTAAAGATGAGATTGCGTGTGAAATAGACGCTTTCACAAATTTTTTGGGCCTTCTTCAATGCTTTCTCATCAGGATCGATAAAAGTCATTGTCGAGAGGTATTTATCTTTTTCGCTCTTATTTGCATCAAAGACGTAATTGGCAAGAAGTGCTCCCTCTGCCGCACCTGTTGTGACATCGATTGATTTTGATTCGGGAAGCGTGATATTTACCGTCTTGGCCTTTCCCTTTAGAAAAGCTACTGCGCTAGCATAACTGCGTCTGAGCACTTCCTTGGTGAGCTCTTTTTCACTCCCCAATCCAATGAGAACAACACGCGCCTCTTTCCCTCCCTTGGGGTAATGGCAAAGGATCTCATCTTTTTTTCCACTGAAATCACCAGATTTCAAAACGGGCTCAAAAAGAGAGACTAAACCTTTAGCTGCAAAGGCTGGTTTTTTTTCTAAATAAAAGGGAAGAATGAGGGCATCGGCTTTTTTTCGTTTTGTTAATGAGGAAGAACTTGAAACTACCATTAGAACGGAATTTCCTCATCAGCTAATGCTTCAGCAGGCTCTTCTTCTTTCGCCTGGCCAAATTGTTTTTGCTCTTGTTGTTGTTGCTGATCTCCTCCTCCAGAAAAGGAAGAATCTTGGTTAGCAGGCTCTTCCTGCTGCTGCATACTGCTATTTCCACCTTGGCTATCGGGACGACCAAAAGGACTAAAGAGCAAATTATGTGCCGTGATGTTCATAGAGACTTGTGGTTGCCCATCACGATTTGTAAAAATTTCTGGCTTGCTGAGTTCTCCAAAGACAATGATCGGACTTCCTTTTTTGAGGTAAGGAATCATTTTATCGAACTGCTCACCCCAAATGGTGACACGCCACCAAATGGTGTCATCGCCTTTTGAACCTTTTCTAACGCGCGCTGCAACGCGGAGTGTGGTTACTTTTTGTCCAGAAGATGTGAAGCGCACCTCTGGGTCTGCGCCTAGGTGTCCTGCAATAGTAATCTGGTTCATAAAAAAAACCTCCGTTTGAGTTGATTATCTAGTGTTACCAAAAAAAATTCAAGGTAAGAAAAATTTTGATGACAAAAATTTCTTTAATCGGTTAGACAGAAAGTTTCTACGTTAAACGAATTGGAATCTTATGGTTAGAAGAACAACGCGAAAAATTCCACATGAAGGGCTTGAAAAAAGACCCCTAAAGAAAAAACAACTATTTGGCTCTGAGCTCCTCGATGCAATTGATGAAAGGCCAGAATTTCATGACCCTTATTCTGAGCTGAATCTCTTTTTATCCCAAAAAGTGAAACGAGAAATGCGCCATTGCAGCAATTCGAAAAAGTGGTCTCCTCAGTTGCAAGATGAGCTTCTTTGCAAAATCACCCCGGAATTCCAAAAACGCTTTCCCAAATATCGCCTCGGTGTTTCTGCTCTCAAAAAAACTTGGGAAAAAGTGCAGTTTTTTTCCACGCAAATCCAAGAGCAAAAAGAAGCGCTCACACAGGATGGGAAACTCAATATTTCCTTTTTCATCAAGGAAAACTTAAAGACGGCGACAAAATTGCAAAACACTTGCCACCTCCATCCTTGCCATTATGCTCAACAGTTAGCAGTCAAAATGAGCGAGTGCATTGCCGTCGTCGATGGCATTCGCCCCAAACTGGATCAACTCACCCGAACGATCTGGTCGTTGCAACGGCATTTGATTACAAAACTCGCTCCAGAGCATTTCAAAAGCCCTTATGATGAAAATGAAAAAGTTGACAAACTCATTGTAAAAGCCATCTTAGAGATCACAGCAAAACATCACGAAATTCCGCAGGCAGAACTTTCATTTCATGTCCAAAAAAGATTGATTCAGCTGCGACACGTCACAGCGACCTATACGCCGAATCAGATGAAAAAAATGCTCGCAGCCCTCTATGCAGACCAATGCCACTATCTCAATCAGAGAATGGAGAGAACGCTTGAGAGAATCCCCTATCCGACTGCAAAATGTCTGAAAGGACAGCTTGCAGCAATCGCGCTAGACAATCCATACCTTGGACCTGAACAAGTCACAGAAGAGGCTTTTTCTTTTTTTGAGAAGGCAAACACAGCTCTTATTGACCTCGAGGAAGAGGAAATTGAACGCAAAATCCAAAATTGGACGATCCAAAGCGATATGCTTCTGCGGTGGGTCCGGCTGAACAATGCTTCAGCACTTTATAAAGAAGTAGAAGCCGTATGGAATCAGGGAAAAAATCTCCACGAGACGGCTCAAACAACCCAGCAGCAATTTTTGGAGAAATACCCAAGAGCTATCGGATTTGCAAAAGAGCTCGAAATCCATATCTGGATCTATCTAAAATACCTGTGGTACACAAAACACTTTGAAGAAAAGACAGCCACTTACGACCGTTTTACTAAATGGCACAAAGAGTTGCTCAAAGCGCAAAATCTTTCTCCACAAGAACTCATCGATAAAATCGAAAAACTGTGCAAGAAAATGATTCCTCTAATGCCCTTTAACCGAGCGCGCACGCAAACTACGCTTTTCACAGAAGAAGAGCAATACGCCCACTAGAATTAAGGGAATACTTAAGAATTGTCCCATATCTAAAGCAGAATCTTTTGAGAGTAAAGCACTCTGAGGGCTCTTGACAAATTCAACAAAAAAACGAAAGCAAAATGTCCCAATAAAAAAGAGTCCCGATGTCTTGCCAAGGCGATACATCTTGGGGACATTTTTCCTCAGCGACCATAGCACGATGAAAAAGACAAAATAAAACAACGCTTCATAGAGCTGGACAGGGTGTCGAGGGATTAAGGGTCCTCCATCAGCTGAGTGACCAAAAATCACACCCCAGGGCAGAGTTGTAACGGTTCCTACAATCTCTTGATTGAAAAAATTCCCTATGCGGATAAATCCGCCAGCAAGCAGAGCTGGGATCGACAATAGATCGAGCATAGCGACCCAAGTGAGCATGGGATATTTTTTTTGATAGCGAACACAAAAAACCCATAGGCTAATCAAAATTCCAATCACGCCCCCATGGCTAGAAAGTCCCCCTTCCCAAAATTTAAAAATGCCCAAGGGGTCATTCAGATAATCTAAAGGGCTTTGATAGAAAAGGACATCACCCAATCGCGCACCAATAATCGTCCCAATCACAACATAGAGGGTGACTTTCTCAGCCATCTTTAAAATTTCTTTTTTCCGAATGCGGTAAGGATGCATAAATTCTTTGAGAAGCGTTTGAAAGACCATATAGGCAAATAGAAACCCTAAGGCAAAGAAAAACCCATACCATAGGACCGGCCGATCCAAGAAGGGAATATTCCACGTCGTTATAAAGCGAGAAGGATCCCAGGAAATGTAATTCAAAATTTGAGTCATAACA
Organism: Chlamydiota bacterium; assembly: GCA_011065225.1. GTDB lineage: Bacteria > Chlamydiota > Chlamydiia > Chlamydiales > Rhabdochlamydiaceae > Sacchariniichlamydia. Next base: position 5,899 of record JAAKFC010000030.1, on the reverse strand, counting down.
TTGCTAAATATGGTACCCCCCAAAGCCCTATCTGTCAAATAGAGACAAAAATGTTAGGGTGCTATAAAATATCTGCCATTATGGCAGATATAAATACCAATACTTATTCTCAAAAAGAATTTATTCTTGATGCAGTTACTTTTGCAAGTGTAACAGCTCTTGCTAGCAAAGTACATTTGGTTGACCCCACTTCAATCGGAACACTCCTTCTTGCGGGTGTCAATACCCTTGCAATTTCGGCGACCAAAAAATTCCTAGATCACCACAAAATCGAATCCACCTTCTTACGCCTTTGTGCAATGGTCACAGCTTTGGCACTCACCACACTCGTTCTTCCAATGGCCGTAGGGGCCCTTTGCACGCAATCTGTCGTCATCCTGAGTTTAGAAGCAGCTTTGCAAACTACCCTCCTACATCTCGCTGCAAAAGCAGCGACATATGGTCTTTTTAAAGGAGGGTTGCTCTTTCGCGATTTTTGCTTTTTTCCCTTTCCAACAAGCATGCAAGAACTCACTAAATTAGATAAAAGCAGCTTAACGAAAGTCAAAACTCAACTACTCGATTTCCCAGGCAAGGCCAAGCACATTCCCCTCTTATTTCAGCTCGCATTAAATGAAGAGCTCAAAAACAAAAATCTCTTGCCCCTCCCTTTACTCAATTTTTCAGAAAGAGGGAAAGCATGGACACACGATCAATTGAAACAGCTTCATGCCGAAGATTTGCGCCATTTCCCTTTAGAAAAAAAGGCAGCGATTGCTGAGCTTTTCTTCCATCATAACTTTCCTCCACAGGATCGCCCCTACATTAAAGATGAACTTCCTGAAATTGATTACGGAGTGCTCGAAAAAAAATTGCATACATCCCAACTTCTTTGGGTTCATTTAATCACGCGCCTCAATCCTAAAGCTCCCATCTATGAGCCTACTTGCAAAAAGTTTTATAACTTAAAACTCTCTGCTCCCAGAGATGCATGGGTGGATCTTCCTCTTCCATCTTCTGAATCTGCAGTGCAAAACTTAGAACCTTATCAAATCGGTTGGTATGCCAATCTCTTTAAAGCAAAACCAGAAAAATGGAAAAATCTCCCCCAACCCATTCAAAAGGCTTTTAACCTCCGTTTTAAAGAAAAAAACCCTATTTCTCCTCATGCCCAAAAAAAAGCCCCTTCTCTTTTAGGAAGAGTTGCTAAAGAAATCACATGGAAGCGAGTGGCTCTTGCCTCTGCAGTTGCAGCTACCGTCTTTGCTACAACATATTATTTGCGTTCCGATCTTTTCCAAGCACCTGCAATCCCAATCGTAAAAAACCCGCCGCCAATTCTCAATAGCGGCTTTTGCCCTGCTCCAGAATTTCCAAAGAGCGCTCCCCCCTTTATTCCTCTGGAAGCTGCTATGGAAAATCCCTACGCTCTTACAATTTACAAAGAAGTTTTTCCGTCTCTTCCCAAAATAGAAACCATTGTCCAAAACATCCTCCCACGTGAAGGAACAATTCCAGAGCTCCCTCCAAACAATTTCTCAAATATACATAATATTGTAATACCTGAACTGATACCGCCTCATACCACCGATCTGAGTAGAATACTTCGTGGATTCGCTCTTGTCTTTTCTAATACGGGGGGAAATTTGGCATGGATGGTCGCTGTACCTGGAACTTTATTGATACTTTCCTTAAGTAGGCGTTTTTGGCCTAAGAAAAAACAACCAATACCCATCCATCCTCCCCCTATGCCAGTCGTGAAAAAAAATTCTCCAAATCACCATCTCGGCATTGAGATCCCTGGAGAAGGACTATTTGTTCTCGATTATTCAAATCCAAATATTCGCCGAATTTTACAAGAGTATGGGCAAAGAATACAGCACCTTTCAAATGAAGCTCAAAATGATAACATGCCTGCTCGAATTGTCTTGGGAGAAAACTCTTATAATCTTTCTAATCCACATGCAATTTATTTGTGCAGAGAAATGATTCATAAGATCCAGAAGACCTCAGCCCTTCCTCCCCCAGAAGTTGACCTTCCCCGCCTTATGCCCCCTGCCGGAATAGAAGTAGAAAAGATAACAAAACAACTCGACTGGGAAGCAATAGAAAACTATGTTTCACAGCATTGTCCTGGAGTGCCTTTTAATAAGGTAAAAGAAATGGCAAGCGAGGGGATTCAAATCATCCAAAAACTGCGCAAAAATGAAAAGATCGAACAGACAAATCTCGACAACAAACTTGCTGCCGTTTGTTGGGGCTTCATGGCCCATGCCATTACAAAAGGCCAGCCTTTTGTGGAGGGAACTTTTGATATCAACGATCCTGACAACCGGATTTTTCACTTCTTTTTGCCCACTCTTTATGGGCGGGCCTCCAGCCACTATAAAAAGCGGACCATTTCCTTTGAAAAAGGCCCCTGGAGCGGTTATGGGCACTTTGGCCTTGATCTAAATATGCTTCCTTCCGGGAAGCGAAGTGTAATGATGGGAAGAATTGAAACTCGAGATAGATCCAATCGCACCTATCTAAAAATGGAAAATTGGGGAGCAAATCTCAATGTTCGCACGGACCCTCGCGCTCTTGCAAATTTCCATCAAGTAGTCGCTCATTCCCTCGAATTTTTTGAATCGCAAGCAAAGCATAACCTCCCTGGCATTTTTGGCGAAGTGGGCGGAGGTCTTCATATGCGCAAAGAGCACATGCTTCTTAAAGATAAGGAAAAAATCACGCAATTTATTCAAGAAGCCCAAAAACATGATCCTTCAATCCAAATGTCCGATCTTAATGAATATGGATTCCAAGATGCAATTCCCTGCCTGGAAGATTTAACCCACAACAATCATCTTCGCAGTGACCTACAAAAAGAAATTGAAGAGTATTTAGATCAACTCCATGCCCGATATGATAGACTTCCTCATCGAAAGGGAAATGAAATCGCTGTCGGGGATTCCATATTGGATTATGAAGTTCAATCTTCTGCAGCCGATGAAGACTTTGAAATTTTTGAGCCAGATGGAGAAGACGGGATTTCTGAATGGAAAATTGCCTATGACCGGCTCATGAGTACCGATTACCTTTCAAACCATACCGTCATCACTTTTGGAAATCTTTTAGAAAAAGAAAAAGACTGCACCTTTGTCCCTGATTTGCTCATCCCTGGAATGGCAGAAAGTCGAGAAGATAAACAGGCATTTGCAGAAAGTATCATATCCAAAGCAATCACCAAGAGTAAAAAAGGTCCTATTTTCATCCCCTGCATTCTCGACAATCCCGCCAAGAGAATTCCCTTCATCGGTTCTTATTTTAGTGATCATATTGTGGTAGTAACAGTTGAAAATGGGAACTGGGAATACTACGACCCGCAAGGCACCAAACTAGAAGACGAAACTCGCAATGTTCTTGGCTTTGATCTTTCTCCTCAGAAATTGTTCACGTCATTCATCCAGGGCAATTCTGTGATGAGCAATACAAATTCTCAACAAAAAGATCGAGTGAATTGCGGTACACTTGTCTGTAATTATATGTTTGAAAGAAGAGAAAAAACCCTAAAAGAAATTTCTTTAGAGGACCTAGACCCCATTCAAATGCGCCTAAACCTCGCTGCCCAATTGAAGAGAAAGCATGATCCCTTAGCTCTAAAAGAAGCAATGGATCCTGCTGATGTCACTGCTCGACTCGATTTTGAGCATGCGAGATGTTATTCTAAAGAAACTTATAAGCTGCTTCAAGAAAATGCGCAGCATTATCTCAAAGAAGAGACCCTCGATAAAGATCGCATTTTTGATCAGATTAATAAAGATCTTAAGCGCGATGGCGATGGAATGAATAGATTTAGCCTCAATGGCGTGGAATTTGATGGATTGAAGGAAAAAAATGCTCAGGCAATTTTTCAAGAACTTTTGAAAACTGGAAGAGCAGAAAAAGAAATTCTCACTTTGATGACCCTTCTCCAACAAGGAGTTTTTGGTTCTATCGAAATGGCTATTTGGAAAGACCTCGATATTGTGGGGCCAGACTCAGGATTCCAAATTCGAGGGCAAGGTCCTTTTATCGCCAAACTCTGCAAGAAAAAAAACCAAGCTATCCGCGAGTACAACATTGAGACCAAAGGAAAACAAATTCTCCTCAACTGTTCAAGTTTTTATGAAGTAGTTGCAAGTGACTCAGAAAAATCTGCCTATCGCGAAGATCCCTACGGAATCCTAAAGGTAAATGTTCAGCTTGACCTCGACAAGAGAGAAGCAAATGAGAGTTGGCAGGTAACTGAAATAATTCACTAATTCTCTATCGACAAAAAAGATTTAGAATTTTAGACTGGCTTCCTATCAATTTTCATAACTATTTAACAAAATTTGGAGACCTTTTTCATGAAAATCTCTTTAGCATTTTTAAGAGTTTTTTTTGTCCTCTTAAGTCTTTTCTTCATGACTGCATTTATGACTTCTCTTCCCGTTGGACCCATAGGGCAAAAAATACTCATCGGACTGGGAGTTGGCGCTGTCTTTAGCGCACTTCTTTTTTCAATTGAAGCCTTATTCAAACGCTATAATTTGAAAGCTTTTAACACCGTGATACTGGGACTTTTTTTTGGCTATCTTTTGGGACAGGCACTGACTTCCATTTTCAATGCCGTTGCCGAGATGAGCCATATGAACATGGTTCTGCAACCCCAAACCATTCATCTCATCAAAGTATCTTTCTTTTTGGTGGGCACTTACCTGGGAACACTGCTCACTCTCCATTTCTCAGATGAAATCCTCCTCAGCATTCCCTTTATCAAACTCTCCCAATCCAATATCCGAAAAAAAGATCTTCTCATCGATGCCACTACTCTTTCCGACTCTCGCATCATCGATCTCGCAACTACTGGTCTTTTAGACAATACACTCATTATGCCTAGATTCTTAAGCCAAGAGCTCTATTCACAATCAGAAATTGGCGAGGAACATATCAGAATAAAAGCGAAACGATGCATCGATACATTGAAAAAATTAGAGGGAATTTCTTCTCTGGCCCTTCGCTATGATGAAACAAAATTCTCTGATTTGAACGATTCTTTTACAAAACTACTTCGTCTAGCAAGGCTAACCGACTCCAATATTTTATCTGCTGATCTCTCGCAAGCACAAGTCCCCGTTATCGAGGGAATCCACATTCTCAACCTCCATGCTCTTTCTAATGCACTCAAACCCCTCATGGAGGCGGGCGAGTCGATGAAAATCAAAATCCAACGCTTTGGCAAAGAGCCCAATCAAGGCGTCGGATATCTGGAAGATGGTACTATGGTGGTTGTCAATGGAGGAGGAGATTTCGTTGGAGAAAATATTGACGTCCAAGTCCTTTCCGTCAAGCACACTTCTTCTGGGCGAATGATTTTCTGCAACACAATGGACGAGGTTCCTGCCCATGGCAATAGAGTTGAAGTATGATTCTTGGGCTTGGCAATGACATTATTGAAATTAGCCGGGTAAAAAGTGCCTATGAGGAGCACAAGCAAAATTTTCTCAATCGCCTTTTTACCGAAAAAGAACAAGAATATTGCAAAGCACAGAAAGATCCCTTCCCTCGTTTTGCAGGGCGCTTTGCAGCTAAAGAGGCTATTGTCAAAGCCCTTGGCTGCGGTTTTGGCAGCGAAGTGGCGTGGAAAGACATTGAAATTATCGGCGATGAAAATGGAAAGCCTGAAGTGCATCTTTCAAGTGAACTCAAACGCCGCTTTGATGAGCCCACAATTCTTGTGACCATCAGCCACTGCAAAGAATATGCTTCTGCAGTGGCGATCCTTTTAAAAAACGCAAAAGGGCAAGTCTAAACTAAAAATGAAAAAGTTCACGTACTCAGGATAGCTCCGTCCATATACGCGAAATAGATAGTCAAAGCGGAGCCACCCATAAATTCCAAGACTATAGCGATAACT
>JAAKFC010000003.1 GCA_011065225.1 Chlamydiota bacterium | reverse complement strand
CGAATGTCCTTAGAGTAGTCATATTCCTTTAATTCAATTTTGTTTTTTCGGAAGGTCGCAATCTCAGCCATGGTTACCACTATATGTTCTTAAGGATTATTTGACAAGCAGCTCTAGAATTTTTCTATGGAATACATTATACTTATTCGAATTACTCAGGAGATTAAATGACTCAATATGATCATCGGAGGATTGAACAAAAGTGGCAAAAGATTTGGGAAGATCGTCAGACGTTCAAGAGTGAAATAGACCACTCGAAGCCGAAATACTACATTCTTGATATGTTTCCCTATCCTTCTGGGGCGGGGCTTCATGTGGGCCATGTGACGGGATATACAGCCACTGACATTCTCGCACGTTATAAAAGGCAAAAAGGCTTCAATGTCCTCCACCCCATGGGTTGGGATAGTTTTGGCCTTCCTGCTGAACAATATGCAATCCGAACCGGCACCCATCCTGAGGTCACTACCCAGAAAAACATTGCCACCTACCGTCGCCAACTAAAATCTCTGGGCCTTAGCTATGACTGGAACCGTGAAATAGCTACAAGCGATCCCAAGTACTACAAATGGACGCAATGGATCTTTACCAAGCTCTATGAGAAGGGATTTGCCTATGAAGCGGAAATGCTCGTCAACTATTGCCCCACTCTAGGTACTGTTCTCGCCAATGAAGAGGTAGAAGATGGGGTCTCTAAAGAAGGAGGCTATCCCGTGGAACGAAGGCCTCTTCGGCAATGGATTCTCAAAATCACCGCCTATGCCGAACGTCTCCTTGAAGATCTCGACCTTCTAGACTGGCCAGATTACCTCAAACGACTCCAAAGAAACTGGATAGGGAAAAGTAAAGGAGCCAAAGTGCACTTCTCTTTAGAGAAAGGCGAGGAAAAAATCACCGTTTTTACAACCCGTCACGATACCCTCTTTGGCACAACATTTCTTGTCCTCTCTCCAGAACACCCCCTCCTTGATCAAGTCACGACACAGGAGCAAAAAGCTCTCGTTGCCGATTACAAGAAAAAAGCTGCAAGTAAAAGTGATTTACAGCGAACAGATCTCGCCAAGGGAAAAACAGGGATATGGACAGGCTCCTATGCGATCAATCCCGCCAATCAGCAAAAAGTGCCCATTTGGGTAGCTGATTATGTTCTCATGGGCTATGGAACAGGAGCTGTCATGGGCGTTCCAGGCAGTGATGAGCGGGATTTCGAATTTGCAAATATTTTTGATCTTTCTATCGCACCCGTTGTCGATCCCGATGTAGAAAAGAATCCTGATTTAATCCCCCCAGAACTCACTCCAGAAGCAGTGCGCCTTGATGTTCTTGCAGGGAAAAAATATTGGATAGCTTCTGGTGTCATCTGCAATAGTAAAAATGAGCAGCTCGATCTCAATAACGACACCTTTGAAATCGCGAAAGAAAAAATGTCTGATTGGCTTGAAAAAACGGGAAATGGCGAGCGCACCATCACGTATAAACTGCGCGATTGGCTTTTTTCTCGCCAGCGCTATTGGGGTGAACCCTTTCCCATCCTCCATTTTGAAGACGGAACGAAAAGAATCTTAGATGAAAGTGAATTGCCCCTCTGTCCTCCTGAACTAATCGATTTCAAGCCGACAGAAGCAGGGGAAAGCCCCCTTGCTCGTGTGCCCGACTGGGTCAACATCACCGATCCCAAAACAGGGAAAAAAGCAAAGAGAGAAGTCAACACCATGCCCCAATGGGCTGGATCCTGCTGGTATTACTTGCGTTTCCTCGATCCGCAAAATGACAAAGAGGCCTGGGATATAGAGAAGGAAAAATATTGGATGCCCGTCGACATGTATGTTGGAGGAGTGGAACATGCTGTCCTCCACCTGCTTTATGCACGTTTCTGGCATAAAGTCCTCTATGATTGCAAACTCGTCTCGACCCTTGAGCCATTCCAAACATTGCGCAATCAGGGACTCGTCACTGCCAGAGCCTATAAACTCCCTCGCGGTGGCTATCTTCCCGAAGAAGAAGTGGAAGAAAAAGAGGGAGAATACTTCCAAATGGGAACGGGGCAAAAATTGATGAGCCAAATCGAAAAAATGTCGAAGTCCAAATTCAATGGAGTCACTCCCGATGAAATCGTTGAAGATTATGGCGCCGATTCTTTGCGACTTTATGAGATGTTCATGGCTCCATTTGAAAAAGAAAAGCTCTGGAATAGCGATGCCGTCAATGGCTGTCGCCGCTTCCTCAACCGATTTTATGAAATGATCTTTTCCGATAAAGTAACCGAAGAAGAAAATGAAGAAGCACTAAAATTAGGCCATCGCCTCATTCATGGCGTTGAAAAAGACATCGAGAGCCTCCATTTCAATACTGCGATTGCCAAGATGATGGAATTCATAAATGCTTTTATCCCCCTTCCAGCCTATCCCAAAAGCGTATTGCGAATGGCAGTCCAAGCTCTCTATCCCTTTGCCCCACACATAGCCGAAGAAGCGTGGCAGCACCTTGGATCTGACGAAAGCCTCACCTATGTTTCCTTTCCCAAAGTAGATACCACCTACCTCGTTGAAACAAACACAACCTATGTCATCCAGGTCAACGGCAAATTGCGAGGGAGCTGGGAATTACCCAAGGATAAGAGCAAAGAGGATCTTCTTTCTCTTGCCAAAGCCGAGCCCAAAATCGCCAAATACCTCGAAGGAGAAATCAAAAAAGTGATTTTTATACCTAACAAGCTGCTCAACATCGTGGTCAAAACATAAATGTTTTACAATCTTATCCTTCTCATTGGAGCCATTTGCCAAATCCCTAAATGGCTCTTCCAAAAAAAGTATTGGGGAAGCCGTCTACAAAGACTTGGTTTTCGCCTACCTCCTAAGGCAAATAAAATTCCCACCATTTGGATCCATATGGTCTCAGTAGGGGAGACAAAAGCCATGATCCCTATTTATGAGCGGCTTCGCCAAAAATATCCAAATGGGGCATTTTTTTTCTCCTCCACCACAAAAACCGGACACCTCGAGGCCAAACGAAGTTTATCCGATGCTGATGGTTATTTCTTTCTTCCACTTGATTTTTCTTGGGTCATGCGAAAACTCGTCCTTCGCCTCAAACCAGATCTTTTGCTCCTTTCTGAAGGAGACTTTTGGTTGAACCTCATCAATGAAGTCAAATATCGAGGGGGCAAAGTCGTTCTTCTCAATGGAAAAATCTCTTCTCGTTCTGCGACTCGCTTTGCTAAGATTCCACGTTTCTCAAAACGCCTTTTTGGCAAAATCGATTGCTTGTGCATCCAAAACACTGAATATGCAACGCGCTTTCAGTCCCTTTATGTTCCTCCTGAAAAAATCACCATTACCGGCAATCTCAAACTCTCAATTCCGACCAAGAAAATTTCAGGTGTTGAAAAACAGAAATGGTTGACTCATTTCAATCTCGATCCCTCTGATCGAATCATTACCATTGGTTCGACCCATGAAGGGGAAGAGGAACTTCTTCTCCATCACATCAAAGATGCCAAAATCCTTCTTGTGCCGCGTCATCCCGAGCGCTTTGCTGCAGTGAAAAAATTCCTAGAAAAAAATGTCTATCCCCATGTCCGTCTAGTCGATCAAATGGGAATTCTCAATATTTGCTATCAGCTCAGTGATCTAGCCATTGTTGGCGGCAGCTTTATTCCAGGAATTGGGGGACACAATATCTTCGAGCCGATCCAAGCTGGCATTCCCGTTGTTTTCGGGCCCCATATGGAAACACAAAAAGAACTCGTTCAGCTCATACTCGATGCCCAAGCAGGCCTACAAACTTCCATTGAGGACCTTCCAAAGGCAATCCAAAAAGCACCTGAATTGGCTCAAAATGCCTCTGTTCTTGCTTTGCATGGATCAAAGCCTGCAGAATCCACTTGGGAAGCTCTGCAACCTTACCTCTTGAGTTAAAAGGTATCCTCATCTACACTTACTCTTTAATTTATCGCGGGATGGAGCAGTGGTTAGCTCGTTGGGCTCATAACCCAAAGGTCAGAGGTTCGAATCCTCTTCCCGCTAATTATACACATTATGATTGAAGAATTGGTTTTTGATTGCGTCGGCTATCCTTCAAATTTTTCGTCCTCTCCTCGCTTCGTGTCTATGAACACTGTAGCTCGTCGCATCCAAAAAATTTGAGAAGCTCCTTGTCAAATTCCCAATTCTTTAATCACGATGTGTATATATGGACCTGAAACCACATCTAGGTCCATTTTTTTTGGCGGTATAGCTCAGTTGGTTAGAGCAGCGGAATCATAATCCGAAGGTCGTTGGTTCGAATCCGACTACCGCTATCACTTTTTCCCCCTATAAGCTAACCCCTTTACCTCCCTAATTTCCTGTCCAAAATTTTGTTAAATATGAAGTATGTCAGAATTTTGTCAGGATTTCACCTCAAAATTTAATCATTGTCGAAATATTCTTTCGTTTCATACTTAGGCCGTTTGAATTTTTGAGTTTTTTCTTCTTCCAGAAAAAGAGTTTCCGCTAAGATGGGTGCTCAAAATTCTCGTAATAGAGTCTTCTATGACTAAAGGAGCTACCGAATGCGATTTTTAACTGGCCTAATTCTAAGTTTTTTCATTTTTCAAAATGCTAGCGCTAGTGATCTCAATTTATTAGGATCGAGAGAAGGCGACCCTGCAAGCATAATTGAGAACGTCAGTACAATCCATGGGGATTATACTGAAGTAGAGATTGACCTTACTGTCCCCGCTCCTGATTCTCTTATTCTATCTAGATTTTACAGTAGTAGAGATACCTTTGAAATCGCTCAATTTGGGGGCTGGAGATTCAATCCTCACTGTTTCCTTTCCTTGCAAAAGGATCCAAAAGGAAAAAGCTATATAGCTGGAGAGAAAAAATTTGAGCGTACATTTGTATATGTCGGAAATCCAGAAGGAAGCATTCTCACATATGTGGGCTGGCACAGTAGCAATAATACTTCGGAGAAAGTTCTATTCAAAATTGATCCGGAAGAAGAATGTGCTGGAATTTGTAATACTACAAAAGGATCCATTTCATCTTGGACAAATCACAAAAATAACGAGCTGTATTTTGATCCTGCTACTGATAGCTTGGAGCTTCATCTCTGCACAAAGGGCAAGCGTTTTTACCAAAAAAATTCCTCTCTGAACATCTATTTACTCACCCATGAAATCCTTCCTAGTGGGAATAAGATATTTTATGAGTTTGATAAAGAGGGACACCTCACTTATGTAAAAGAGACCAATGCATCAGAAGAAAAAGTTTTAGCCTGGATTCGAATCCAATATAGAGATGGAGTACATGTCGAGACTAGCGATGGAAAAGTAGCAGATTACCATTTTGACCAGGCTCCTTCAGGAGCTCGTATTTTAACCCATGTTTATCGATCCTGCAAGCCTCCTGTACAATATCAGTACAAGATCATAGATAACCGCGCGCTACTCATTAAAAAAGCCTTACCTAAAGGACGCACGGTTCAGATTGAATATAATCCCGATACATCAAGCTATTACAAGGTTCGATCCGTCACTATTCCAGTAAATGAGAGTGAGGCTTCCTACTTGCTATTTTCCTATGGAGACCTTTTTACACAAGTTGAAGGTCCTGGGGACCGAAAATCAATATATCGCTTTGATGAAGATTTTCGACTTTCACACATTGAGGAATACCTTGAAGGTTCCTTATATCGGGTCTACAAAAAAGATTGGGGTATTGGAGCAGACTCTGGAAATCTCATATCCACATATTTAGAAGCTTCAAATGGAGATATTTATCATTACAAACATTTTGTCTATGACAACAAAGGCAATATTGTAGAAGAAAGAGAGTATGGCGATATCATTGGGAGGGGCCACATACCTCTAAACATCGAGGATGGACATGCTACGAATCAAAGAGGCCACATAAAGAATTACTCTTATTTCTCTGGGAAAAATACTGAGGGGTATTTCCAGACTGACACAGCTGGATCAGGGGTCAAATACTGGTATAAAAAAGGAACGAATCTTCTTCTTAAAAAATTCATTGTCACAAAAGGAGCTCCAGATACTGAAGATGGAGATAGTGGCACCCTTAAAAGACATATTTATGAATACAATGATGATGCCTCTCTAGTAAAAGTTACCATTGATGATGGAGGGGTCAAAGGCTATTTGCATGGGGAATTCATTCCTGTTGCTACAGAAGGTCGTATTACAAAAATCTCTCCTAAGCAAGACCTTCCCAACTTGGGCGCACCAGAAATTGTTGAGGAAAGGTATTTCGAATTAGAAAAAGACCCCATAGAGGCGTTCAGAAAATCAAAAAGCAAAAAAGAAACTCTTTTTAAAAAGACTGTTAATCATTTCGATTCTTTTGGAAATATTGTGTCCCAGAATGTTTTTGATGCCAATGAAGAACATCAGTACAAACTCAGAAAAAATTATTCCGATGGGCTGCTAATCTCTGAAACAGACCCGATTGGAAATGAAACACGCTATGTTTATGACGAAAATTACAATCTCGTCTCTGAAGAGCAATCTGATACAGGCATTTCTATTGTCTACACTTATGATTTACAAGATCATCTCAATAGTACCATTACAAAAAGCAGAGAAGGGCATTCTTATGAAACGCAAAGCTATTACGATACTTCAGGGAACGTCATAGCAGAAATCGATCGATTTGGCAGAGAGATACATTATATTCGTGACTGTCTTGGCCGCCCCACAGAAATCACCTATCCAGAAGTAAAAGATGGTGAAATTTCTCTAATAAAACCCAAATATAGCTTTAGCTATGACATTTTTGATAATCCAGTTTCCATTATTGACCCTAAGGGAAGGACAGTTTCCAAATCATATAATGTGAAAGGAATGCCTACAGAAATCGTTCATTCGGATGGTTCAAAGGAGGTATTTGAGTATGATAGTGGAGGAAACCTACATAAGTACCTTAGCAGGGATGGATTCAGCCAACAGTTCTCCTATGATTTTTTTGGGCGAATAAGCAAGCATGAGCACCTACGAAGGGAATCGAAAACTCCATTCAAAAAAAGGATCTATAAATACAATTCCTTCAATAAAATATACGAAACAAATGACTATGGGGAAGAAATCACCTATTCCTATGATGGATATGGAAGGCTAGTATCACAAGAAAAAGGCGATCAAAAAGTAGATTATACTTATGACGCTCTTGGCAGAATATATGGGATCAAAAAATGGAAATCTTCAAATACTTTCACCTTAGAAGTCAGAGAACATGATCTTTTAGATAGAATCATTGAAGAAAGAATTGAAGATGAAAATAGAAAAGTTCTGTTTAAAAAGAAATATATCTATGATCAATATGGTCATCTCTCACATATCATAGGCTATCCTCAAAACAGAGAAACCATTCTTGTTCGATACGAATATGATGGATTTGGTCGACTATCAAAAATAGAAAATGCAGTCCATGAAATAACAACTCTATTTTATGAAAATTCCTATGATGAATGTGGGCAGAAAGTGGAAAAGCACTCCATTATTGACCAGCAGGGAAATGTGACCGAGAAGCTCTATGATACGAATGATAATCTACTAAAGATCACTAAGAGGGACAAAGAAGGGAAAGTTTTATCAGAGTCTGACAAGTCCTATGATTATCTAGGTAATGAAGTTTTAGAAAACATAAATTCTTATAGAATTGAAAAAACCTTCAACCTAGGAAATCAAATTGAAACAATATCTTATGGAAATGAAATTGCCCACAAATTTAAGTACAATAATTATGGAGATCTTCTCGAAAAAACAACTCAGGGTTCTGATTCAATTGTCAAATATCAATATAATGATTCTGGAGAAGTGGAAACTATAATCCTTACAGATGGCAACAAAGAGAATAAATATCAATTTACTCATATGTTGGGCTTAGTTGCCATTGATTTTGACGATTCTTTCAAGATTATCGAAGGAAAGAATAACTACGCTCGACCGATTTCTGAAACCATCAAAGACGAATTTGGTTTTTACCAGGTTCGCTGGACCTTCGATGGTGAAGGAAAAATTCAAAGCCTCTTCCTACCAGATGGATCTTATATCGAATATGAATATGAGGGTCCCTTTGTAAAAGGAGCCAAAAGGTTCGATAAAGATAAAAAAGAGCTTTATCAATACCGGGTTACTTCACGCGATCAAATGGGCAATATCCTCGAGGAAGTTTTACCTGGACGCCTAGGGAGAAAAAGACAGTTTTGGGATAATGCGGGAAGAAGAATAGAAATTCAAACGGATATTTTCAAAGATGAGATACTTGAATACGATTCTCAGAGCAATGTCAAAAAAAGAGAAACACTCTTTGATAGTGAGAAATATTTATCAGAGTATGATTTCAATACTCTTGGCCAATTGATCGCTGAAAAAGGAGAAATTGAAAATACTTACTCTTATGATTCAATAGATAATCGCATAGAGCATAACAGCTCATCTTATCAAATAAATCCAGCAAATCAAATCACTAGAGCAGAAGGATTTTCCTATTCTTTTGATGAATGTGGAAATCTATCTTCTAAAAGAGTTGGCAGTAAAATATGGACCTATAAAAGTAACCCTCTAAACCAAATTATCAATGTCGAACTTCCCAATAAAGATGTTGTACATTTTACTTATGCTCCAAATGGCAAGCGTTTGATGAAAAGAACTGAGAGCAAAGGGAAAAATGCCAAAATATTACGATATTTTTATTTGGGAAACACAGAAATTGGATCTATGAATGAAAATGGGGAGATCGTAGATCTAAAAATACCGAGTGATCCCAATAATCCCGAAGCACCTAGCATTGCTATTGAAATTCAAAAAGAAACCTATGTTCCCCTTTATGATTTGCAGGGAAATATCACTTGCTTACTCGATCCCCAAGAAAATAAAGTAGTAGAAAGCTACCGCTTTTCAGTCTATGGCGAAGAAGAAATTATCGATTCTAGAGGAAGAGGAATTTCTGATTCTTCAGTAGGAAATCCTTGGCGATACCGTGGAAAACGAATAGATAAAGAAGTAGATCTTATCTATTTTGGCTGTCGTTATTATGATCCTCAAGTGGGAAGATGGATCACTCCCGATCCTTTAGGTTCAATAGATGGGCCCAATCTCTATGCTTATGCCCAAAATAATCCGATCAAATATGTCGATTTTTTTGGTTTAAACTCGACGACAATCGACGAAGACTGTAATTGCACCCAGCATGATCACCCTGGATGGCATAATGCACCAGAAGACTGCATTTGTATATGTGGAAAAGATGGCAGGGTTTACTTCGGAAGAGTAGGAAGTACGATAAAAAGCTCCCTTAGTGGGATTAGCCATGGGGTTGTTGATTTTGTTGTTGGCTCGCTTCATGACCTTCAAACAGCCGCAGTTCATATGGGCTTTGGTGACTTAGAAATGAGCTTCGATGAACGTATGCAAATGCTAGAAGCTGTTGAATTGTCCCAGTCAAACCAAATGGCTATAGTTGAAAGTTGGATGATGGACATGCTTTCTATTGATCAGTCTGATAGTTTGTATCACTCTCTTCGATCTAAAACCACAATAGGCTTAGAAGTTGGCTCTTTAGTTGCAGGAGGTTATGGAGTTGTAAAAGGAGTCATTGGTTTCAGTAGATTAGCTAGAATGCCTGTTCAAATAGTAAGAGCTGAAAGAACTATTACCAAAAACATTTTAACTCGAACAAAAATAAAAACTTATCTGTCAAATACTGAATCGATAAGAAAAACTCAGATTATTTCAGATCTAGAGTCTATTGGATTAAGGCTTAAGGGGAAAAGCCCTGATAGAAGATTTTTAAATTTTCAGGATCGATTTGGTAATATCAGAATAAAGATTCACCCACCGGATAAAGTAACTCCTTATGATCATCTACATGTATATGACAGAATGGGTAATCCGCTAAATAAATATTTAGAGATTGTTGATAGACGTTCTATTGATGCACATATTCCATATAGAGGTGAGCGATGAAAATTTTAGATGAAAAAGTGATGAAAAATCTTTCTTTCCCTGATTTCGATGTTGAAAAAATTGAATTTTTCCCGAAAGACAAAAAATTAAAAATTTATATCGAAGGTGCTTGGCTAGATGTAGATGGAGGCTCTCAACTTGGCAGAGGAATTTTATATTTTAATGACTGGGAAAATTTTTTAGTAAGTAGGTTTGATCCGGATACAGAACAATGGTTACTTATAAACGTGTTTGATATTGAGCCTTTAAAGGATCTTTGCGAAGTGAAATTCAATAATGAAACTATTTGTTTATATGGATTTGGTAAAAGAACTGGTCATTGGATTGAATGGAAAATTCAGAAAACAAAAATGTGTGCTGAATTTGATACCTAATCATTTTTCTGAAATGACTAGTCAATCTGTAATTATCTAAAACTGCTCATGAATCCTAAAGAAATTAGAATATCAGATTTAAAAGAAGGTCAATAAGTCCCGCTTTCGGAAGTGATAGCAAACATTTGCAAGGAAATTCATGGTCAAAGTCTTAATGGTCAGCACTATCCTTTAATTTTACAAGAGGTGTCCCCATGATTTATTCAAAAAAGGAGTTCGCAAAAGATCTAAAAGCGCAGCTGGACCGTGGGTATGAACCAAAGCGCATTGGAAATTGGGCTCATCAGATGTATTTGCAATATTGTGGTAGAGTCGACAGGGAGCTAGAAGAAATAATGGTTGATCTATTTGTTTTAGAAGAAGGTCCTGAATTTGAACTTCCAGAATCAAAATTAAGAGAATTAGTGGAACGTCTTGAAAAGGGGTAGTTCTAAAATATAAGCTATTAATAATGTAGCCAAATCATGCAATGAAGACCTAATATCTCATCTGTGATCAATACTGAAAAAGGCGGTGTTGTGGAAAAAATCAGAGGTTCGATTTTTTCCACAACACCATATGGATTTGGTAAAAACCGCAAACTCTTTTCTTTAATCATGACAAATACTCTGACATACCAATATTCACTGAAAGGAAATATGCTTTTTGAGAACGTTTAGGAGTATTTTTTACACATACATACAGCGGATTACTCATCCGTTGATTATGGCTTGCTCTGCATACCATAGGCGGTGAGCGTCCTTTTTCAACTTTGTAAGTAAAATAACATTATGTCCCCATGGGATTCGAAAAATGGGAAGTGCTTCAATTTGTCTCATAGCTTGTGAGACTTTTATATAAGCTAGATAAAAGGCTCTCATTTTGAATACATTAGCCCTAGAAAAGCCTCCAACTCCTGGAAAAGAGGTCTGCAGGTCTTTAGCTAGTCGTTCGATAACTTGGGTGCCCCAAGCTTCTTTTTCTTGCCGTTCGGCAATTTCACGATCAATTTCCCAATAAAGTTTTATGAGTTCTTCATTGACCTTTACAGCAGCCTTGATCTGCGAAGAACGAATGCGGGCCTTAAGGTCTTCGAGCAATACCCGGTACCCTTGAGGAATGATATTATTAGAAGAGGCCACAGAGGCTTCAGCTAACGCATTTTTTTTAGGGTTGTCCAACTCACTGGGGCCTTTTTTCATTGTTGTTCCTCCTTATGCATTAATTTTAAACTAGTCATCAATTCTCTCATGTTTAATCGCATCATATAATGCGGATTAGGACTATGCGACGGGATAAATTCTCCTAAGATCGTAAAACCAACCTTTTGGTATATGTGAATAGCACGCAAATTTGTCGCTTCAGGATCGATAAGCACCTCTGCCACTAGAGGAAATTGACTAGCAAGAAACTCTTGAATCAAGATATGGGAAAGTCCTTTCCCTAGATAATCGGTGTTACCAATCAACATGTCGAGGGTAATCGCATCACCCTCTTCAATACACCATCGAGTTAAATCGTCATCAGGTTTGCGGATGAAGGAGGTAATGAAAAAGGCAATAGGGTTGTCTTTATCGTAACCTAGCCAATATTGCGATAGTGATGAACCCTGGAGGAATTCATCCAAGTGCTCAAGGGTGTTTTTTAAACCCTGCCCATAGAACCATTTCGACACATTCTGCATTCTTTACCCTAACAACGACTTTTTCTTTTTACCGCCTTCTAGAGCCTTTAATACGGCCTTATAGGCCATTCCTGTCATTGACTGCGCCCTGCCATCCTTTATTGACTTAAGAAATTCAGGGAAAACCCGAACCCATTCATAGAAAGTAGGAATAGAAATGTCTAATTTCTCAGCAATTTCATAGTCGCAATACCCATTCGAGCAAAATTGCCAGCTATCTCATCAAAGCGTGGATCGTGCTTAGTTGGGCGTCCTGCTTGTTTCTTGATCCTAGGCCTTCCCTGACCTGTTTTAGCTCCTGTTCCATTGGGCGCATATCGTCTTGGCATAACTAAAACACCTTCCAATCATCTACAGAGATAACCACGACATCGTCAGGTTTAAATAGCCCTATACTCCAATCACGGAAAAGGACAAGAAACTGATCGCATCGGGTCTCTAAAAACCGACTCAAAAGATTCTCTTTAACTCTTTTGCTTAAGAATTTTAAATCTTCAAGAATAACGTGTTCGTCTAAAACAACTCCCTGAGCACCCGGACAAGAAAAAGTACCATCTGTTAATTCAGTTCTACTGAAGACTGTAGCCAATTGATTTCCTAGCATTTTACATACCCCTCACTATTAAAATAATTTCTTTACAATCTAACCAGATTTTTTTTCTTTGGCAATAGGTATTCAGATTTACTCAGAAAATGGGATTATTTTTTGTGATTGTTTTTGAAATAGTAGGAAGCGTCGATCATTTCAATATCCCAGCTCCAAAAATTTGGTTTACCATTCGTGGAGAGCTATGCCAAAATTTTGGAGTTTAACCCAAGTATCTGCCGCGCAAATAACCGCTAGGATAGCAATAGCAAGGATATCGTTTAAGCTATAGAGCTTTTTAGGACCGCTCGAGGGTCGGGTTTATCCCCAAATAGACTGATTAAATCCTGTGTTATCACGTGATACTTCCAATGAATTAAAGGCATCTACTTTCTGTCAGGAGGGCAATATCTCTCAAGAATAGATTTTTATGTATTTTCCCTGGTTCACGATACCCTTTAATATTGACCTAAGCTGATATATGTGAACAATTAAATATTACTTAGGCAAAAGAAAAATAAACCTTAGGGTCAAAATGGATAAAATATTGGTCATAGGAACTACTGGAGTCATTGGGAATGCTGTCGTCAAACATTGCTCCAAACAAAGATTTCCTATGATCGGTCTCTCTAGAAAAGCTAAAGCATCAGATAGCAAGTATGTAGAATATATTTCTGCCGACATAACAAGTAATGATTCCATCAGTCAAATTATACAATATTTGAAAGATATTACAGTCGTTGTATATGCGGCATTTGTGTCAAAACAAAGTTATCAAGAAGAGACTGAAATCAATCACTTGATGTTTTCAAATGTCATATCTACTTTGATTCCATCTCTTCCGAAACTCAAAAGAGTCTTACTTATTCAAGGACTAAAAGCCTATGGTGCTCATTTAGGTCCTTTCAAGACCCCGGCAGTTGAAACAGATCCTCGCCCCTTAGATAAATATTTCTATTTTACCCAAGAAGATTTGTTAAAAGAAGCTCAGATTGGCAAGCAATGGACCTGGACGATACTTAGGCCCGATGCAGTTTGTGGCACAACGGCTGGATTTCCGATGAACATTGCTTTGCTGGTTGCTGTCTATGCCTCTATATCAAAGGAACTTGGGCTACCTTTGAAATTTCCAGGCAGCCGAGGTGCTTATGAAGCCTTAGTGCAGGTGACCGATTCTGACCTACTAGCACAGACAATTGTTTGGGCATCGCAAAGTGAGAATTGTAAATCAGAAATTATCAATATCGCGAATGGGGATTATTTTCGTTGGGAGAATATCTGGCCCAAAGTTGCGAAATTTTTCCATATAGAAGTCGGTCTGCGTCAACAAATAAAGCTTTCAAACCAAATGCCACTTCATGAAAACGTATGGAATTCGATGATTGAAAAATATCAATTACAAAACATTCCTCTTAATAAAGTCGTTGCCTGGAGCTTCGGAGATTTCCTTTTCAATTCAGATTATGATGTCATTTCTAATCTTAACCATCTTCGTAAACTTGGTTTTGATAAATTTGTCGATACAGAAGAAATGTTTCTCGATAAATTTCGTACATTTAAAGAGAATAAAATCATTCCGTAGTTTATGTTTTTGAAGGCTAATTCATCAGCGAAAACTTTCTAAATGCTTGATGTACCATTGAGGAAATTTCCATTCTTTTGCTGATTGGACAAAAGGATTAAGATAATCTGGATTTGCGGGCTTTAGCTCTGCACGGGAAGCGATATAGCAAAGAGCGGGTTTCAATTTACCCTCTAGAGTTTCCACTAATACAGCCTCTGGCAGATAAATACTCCCCATTGTGCCCCGGGTTAGGGCTGTAAAAATTTTCTGATGCTTCTCCCTAGTTGTAGCTAGCAAAATTCCATAAACCACTTGGGAATCACTGGGAATCAAATTAGCTATGGGTTGGATGTAAATACCGAAACCATAAAGTCTTGCTATTTCATGTTGTTCAGGAAAAAAATCTTTTTCTTTCAATATTTTGAGATCAATCCATGATCCATAGAAAAAAGTCCATATCATATCTCTACTCCGATATTTTTTTCTTTAAACAATAAAGCATCAATAATTTGGCCTGCGTTCGGACTCGAAGTGAAGTGGCCTATGTGCCACGAACCGGCCCAAAGTCCGACTACCGCTATCGTCTTATAAAAATTTATACTAGTTGTGATAAAAAAGTCCTTGCTGGAACGATGATGGGAGTTTTTTCTTCAAAACAATTCCTATCGACATAAGGAAGATCAAGGGTTACTTGAAAAGCATGTTGGGCTTTCGTTTCATTTTGAAAGCGATATAGATCTTTTGAAATGCTGTTTTTGTTCGTTTTGACTTCCACTAAAAACCAAGGCTTTTCATTTTTTGTAACAACAAAATCTACTTCACGCTGTTCTTTTGTTCTCAAATAGTAAAGGCCATAGTCTCCTAAACCACAATCTGTCCAAAAATGCACGGCTTTCAAGAGATGGCTGGCAACTAAATTTTCATTGCGCTGTCCTTCTTCTTCGATTAAAGACCAATCCCACAAATAAAGTTTAGGTTCCTTTAGAAGAGAACGGGTAATATTTTTGGACCATGGTTGGATAGAAAAACAAAAATAAAAAGATTTAAGTACTTCTAACCACCGCCTTATCGTATCGATAGAAACCCGAACTTTCTTTGCTAAAGATTGATAATCTAATGATTTTGCAGCTTGTTTTCGTAGAAGTTCTGCAAGAAGTTCCATATGAGCTATTTCTTGAATACGAGTTCCATCTCGAATATCTTCGTAGAAAAGTTGATCCTTACGCATTGTTTGAAGGCGTCTCGAAAAACTTTTTGATCGTTGGATAAATGGCTCAGGAAATCCTCCAAACTGTAGAAGGGCCTCCCAGTCTTCATCAGAAATGGGTTTCGGATCGCTTCGAATTTCATTTTCTATCATGTATGGGCTCGTAATTTCTGCTACAGAGAGGGGATGGATCCTGTAATAAAAATAACGTCCCATTAGACTATCTCCACCTTTCTTATAAACATTCAGGCGAGCGCTTCCTGTGACGATTATCTTTGTTTTTTTCTCATATTTATCAAAAAAACCTTTCAGAAAAGTTTTCCATTTTCCAAACTTATGAATTTCATCAAAAATTAAAATGGGGATCTCTTGAATAAGCTCGTCAAGATTGACTTGGGAAGCTATTGCAGCAGGGCCTTCAATGAAAAGGAGTCTTTCAGCTGGATTATCCCAATTGAAATAAAAATGCTGCGGCCAATTTTTTGCGACGTCTAGACTCAATGTCGTTTTTCCCACTTGCCTTGGCCCCATCAAAAAAGCCATTTGACGCAATTCGGAAAGATGCTTGAGAATCAAGTTTTCATAGAGCCTCTTCATATTGACCATAATACGACATATCGTTTTTTAGTCAAGACTATGTTACGACATATCGTTTTTTAGTCAGAAAGTCGAACTTTAATGCATCCATGATAAATCATTCATTTTCAATAGCTTGCTATCCATCTTGACTTATCGGCATTTTATCGGCATAATGAAATGCAGATAAAGTGCCGATATTATGCCGATAAAATTTATCCCCAAATATACGATCACCACCAAAATGACTCAGTACTTGCTCCGTATTGAGGCTGCGAAGGAGAAAGTTCTCCATTTGCCATTGACTCCTAAGGTTCTCGCCACCTTAAGGGAAACAGCTCGCCTCCTCACAACGCATTATTCTACAATGATTGAAGGCAATCGCTTGGAGCCTAATCAAGTCAAACAGGTGATTAAACATGAAGGACATTTTCCGGGTAGGGAGAGAGATGAACATGAAGTCAAGGGATACTTCACAGCTTTAAAACAAGTCGAAAAATGGGCAGAGGAAAGAGTTTTCATTACAGAAGCTCTTATCAAAACGATTCATGGACTTGTGATGGCAAATGGTCGATCTAAAGTGAAGGCTACTCCTTATCGTGATGAACAAAATGTGATAAAAGATAGCAGAACGGGGACTATTGTTTATTTGCCCCCAGAAGCAAAAGATGTCCCTCAACTCATGCAGGGATTCATTCAATGGATTTCTGAAAATCGAAATCTTCCTGGGCCTATCTTGGCAGGAATTGCTCATTATCAATTTGCAACGATTCACCCTTATTATGATGGGAATGGGAGAACTGCTCGATTGCTTACTACTTTACTTATGTATTTAAGTGCTTATGATCTCAAAGGGATTTACTCACTTGAAGAGTATTATGCTAGGGAACTAGAAGATTATTATTCAGCAATCAGCATTGGTCCATCTCATAATTATTATATGGGCAGGGCTGAAGCTGATATCACTTCTTGGCTTGAATATTTCTTAAAGGGAATGGCAACATCTTTTGAACGAGTAGTCGATCAAATGCTGTTTGTTGAAGATGAAAATGATCAATCAAAACGATTGCGACAATTAGATCCGAAGAAACGGAGAGCTTTAGAATTGCTTAGAAAATTTGAAATAATCACATCTCGCCAAATTGGAGAATTATTTGGTTTCAAACCAAGAACTAGTGCAAAGCTTTGCAAAACTTGGGTTGAAGAAGGTTTTTTGGAAATCGTCAATCCATCCAATAAAAACCGATGTTATCGACTTGCAAGTACTTATGAAAATTTTTTAGATTGATTGCTAGTTTTTGCTACTATGACTCTTCTGTTTTTTTCAAAATCCAATCGGAAATGGCATTGAGAGCAATGGGTGAGATCGTTTCCTCAATCGTTGTATATTCGGAGATGGCACCCGTTTTGCAAGTTTGGAAAAGATGATTGAGTCTTGGAAATTCCAAAATAGTATAGTCACTATGCTTTGCTTCTTTGAGTATTTTTGCAATCACGGGCAAATTCTGCTGAGGAGGTATTTGCAAGTCTTTTTCTGCACCTAAGGCGAGAATTGGGGCCTTTATTAGCTTCAAATATTTTCCTGGATCATAGGTGAGAAAATACCGAAACCAAGGGGTGGTGATTCGTTTTAGCATCTCTTCTATATGATCCGGATGGATCACAGCAATCCCTTCAGATCCCGATGCATTTGCATCTGGAGGCACAGCGGCAAAGTGTTTTTCCATTTCTGTGCGGATTTTTCGCTCGACTTTTTTGTAATCTGTTTCCTGTTTGACAATCGCAAATACCTTTTCACGGAGTTTACGATCCTGTTTGATCCGCTCTTCACTGATTCTAAGATTACGCTGAAGAAGAACTCCTTGCTCATAAAGGATTTCTTCTCCGCTTACTGCAGGTCCGGCCATTAGGACAAGAAAGGAGATGTCTTTCGAATTGGTTGCAACCAGGGGAGCAATCCCTCCTCCTAAACTATGACCGATCAATCCAATCTGTTGTATCTCTTTGCGGGTCTTTAAATATTCTACCCCAGCAAGAACATCATTGGCAAAATCTCCACTGGTTGCTGTTTCATAGTTCCCAGTGGATTTTTCTACACCCCGTTTGTCAAAGCGTAAGGTGGCGATTCCGCATCGAACTAAGTGGTCGGAAAGGACTAGGAAAGGCTTATGGCCAAAACCGGATTGATCGCGATCACATGGTCCTGAGCCTGCAATGAGAAGAGTTACTGGAAATGGGCCTTTGCCTTTTGGAAGAGTGAGGGTGCCAGAAAGGGTCACATCTGCAGCAGAATTTTTAAAAGAAACCTCCTCAGTGTGGTAGGGGAAAGGCGGCTGGGGGTGTTGTAGTCTTTGCGATTCTTTTCCATTCGCTGTTTCATCTCGCGTAAAAATGAGAGACGCTTTCATTCCTCCTTGGGTAAATTTTCCCGAAATTTCATTTCCATTGTATATCCCTTCATAAGAAGCTTTGAGCTTTTCAATGGAAAATTTTATAGTTTTATCTTCGATTTGAATTGTGTCGACTTGAATCCCTTTTATCCCTTGTTCTATAGAATCCAAACTCGCACGAAGTTTTCCCTGTTCATCCTGATCGACGTGGAGCACAAGTGTGAGCTGTATTCCTCCAACATCCAATATGCCAGACCAGTCTCCGTTGGGTATTGCTTGGGCAAATAGAATTTTTCCTACAAGAACGGAAGGAATAAAGTAATTTTTCATCTTAAAAAAACCTTTTACTACGAAATTTTCTCAAAAAAATGCAATTTTATCAAGGTTTTTTTTATGATTTCATTTAAATATGTAAATTTGTTAGAATAATAATATTATTAATTCCTTGACAAACAAAAGGGTAATATATGCAAACCACAATTAGTCAAATACTATTTGATTTCAGCAAAAATGCTGGAGAAATGTTCACTCACTGTAAGAATGAATATGCGCCTAATGTTGGAGAAACGTTCACTCACTGTAAGAATGAATATGCGCCTAATGTTGGAGAAACGTTCACTCATTATAAGAATGAAACTGCAGGGTTTCTCAATACGCAAATGCCTCAGGTAATGGAAAAGGCCAATGAATTTTTTAAATCTCTAGAACCTGTTTCTAAAACAAGCATGGGACTCATTGCCGGTGGTACACTTGTTGGTGCTTATCTTGCAGGAAGAGCATGCTGCAGTCCAAAATTGTCGACATCTAAAAGAGTTGCAACTTCGGTAGTTGCAATAGCTCTCTTAGGTGCTGCGGCTTATGAAACATATGCAAACGGAGTCAATTTTGGTTTGATCCAAAAGATCTATTAAGTAAAATATATTTTCTAAGAAAAAAAACCTGCTAGAAATAGCAGGTTTTTTTTTGAGAACATCTTTTCTTCTAAATGTGGATTTGCTATGCTGTTTCTATTTAAAGGATGTGACATGAGAATTGGTAATCTAGTAGAACAAGGCCTTAATGAAACTATAAAATTTTATTCTAGAAACACATACGAACTCCCAAAAGGTTTGGAGAACATGAAGCTTTTTGAACAATTTTCTTTTTCAAGCACATTGGTTCTGGTAAGTGGTATCGTAGCTGGAGTTTTCTTTGCAAAAAAAGCTTATGATTCTGATACAGCAGCTCAGAGGATTTGCCATATAGCAACGTCTCTACTTGCTTTTGAGATTGCGACATATGATATACTTCAAGATTTTGTGGATTTGAGTGGTTGGTAAGAATTTCATGAGATTCATTTCTTTGAAAAAACGTCTGTTAGTATTATTTGCAGGCGTTTTTTGTTTTTCCCTCTCTCTTTCCGCATCAGAAACAGTGTATTGCCTCCATGGCTTCATGCGAAAACCCTCAAGCATGAAAAAAATGGCAAAAACTTTTGAAAAAGAAGGCTATGAGGTATGCAATTGGGGCTATCCCAGCCGGGAAAAAATGATTGAACAGCATGCCGAAGATCTCCTCGTTGCTTTGAAGGAAACTGCAAAAAATCATCCGGGTGAGCCAATCCATTTCGTGACGCATTCTCTGGGGGGAATCATTGTCCGCGCTGTTCATAATCATCCCGAATGCCCTGAAGAAGCCAAAAATGGACGGGCAGTCTTACTTGCTCCTCCCAATCAAGGGAGCCGCTTTGGTCGCTTCTTAGGCTATACGGGCCCCATCCAAAAAATGTTAGGATCTAAGGCGGGAGCGCAAATTCTCGAAAACGAAAATTTTGATTATGTGGGGCAGTTTCCCAAAGAGAAAGAAGTATTAGTGATCTCGGGCACTTATGGTTGGAATCCTACCGTAGGTGAAAAAAATGATGGAAAAGTAGGGGTTAGGGAATGCTGTCTCAAAACGCCCCATAAGCATATAACCCATTTTTCTGGCCATTCTTGGATCATGTATTCTGACACTGTGATCTACAATGCCAAATTTTTCATTGCCGATAAAAAAAATGATTGAATGTTGACAAAAAATGATTGTTTATCGATCATTGTATTTCATGATCAAAGGAGGTCGACATGAAAAAGCACCATATTTTTAAATTGAGCCGTATCTTAAAATGGACATTTTTGATTGCAGCAATCTTGCTTCCTATATCTGACGCGGGATTTTGGATCACAAATGGATATCCCTTTTTGGAAAATTTCACTGTCCTCGATTTTATTCCTAATATTCCTGGGATGAAACCACTCGCAGAATTGAGTCACATGACAAAATTTTTTGGTTTTCTGGTCACTCTTTTACCGGAAGCATTCAATATGGCAGCTCTTCTATTGCTTGCTAAACTCTTTCAGTCGTTTGAAAAAATGGATTTTTTCTCGCGGAAAAATGTACAAATGATGAAGAAAATTGGAGGCTGCATTCTTCTCAATCAAGTATTTTTCCCAATTTACATGGCAATCCTCTCTGTAACATTAACTCTTGGGAATCCACCTGGAGAAAGAGTGATTAGTGTTGCTTTAGGATCAAAACAAATTTCCCTTCTTGTTGTGGGGCTTTGTATTTTGCTTGTTTC
Organism: Chlamydiota bacterium; assembly: GCA_011065225.1. Classification (GTDB taxonomy): domain Bacteria; phylum Chlamydiota; class Chlamydiia; order Chlamydiales; family Rhabdochlamydiaceae; genus Sacchariniichlamydia. Next base: position 4,362 of record JAAKFC010000003.1, on the reverse strand, counting down.
TTGGGTAATGGATGAAGGCCGCAAATTGCATGAAGAGCATGCAAGTACAATTTAGGAGAAGTTGATGCCGATTGAAATCCAATTAGATCTTCTTCTTGTGAAGAAGAAGCGTAAATCAAAAGAAGTAGCAGAAGCGATTGGAATTACGGAACAAAATCTTTCCATTTTAAAAACGGGAAAAGCCAAAGCGATTCGCTTCAGCACGCTTGAAGCTCTCTGCCAAATTCTCGAATGTCAGCCGGGGGATCTTTTGACGTATTGCGACTCAGATGTTCACAAAGTGTCCTCTCGAGGATAACTTTTTTCTGTTCTTTCTGCGAGTTTTAAGTACTTGTAGAATGCAGTGTGGCCATTGTACATCGAGATGATGAATCCCTCTCTGCCTCCAAGGAAGCCACGCTTGAAAATATAGCTCTTGATGAAAGCAAACCAGCTGTGGAAAAGGGCCTGGGAAAGCGATCCCATTTGGCCTTCGTTTTGCTCAGCAAAAAGAGCGCTGTAATGCTGCATTTTGTCAAGAAAATCGCTGATTTCTAGATAGGGAGTATGCAATAGGGGATTTTTGAGGGGAGTGAGGATGAGATCTGCTTTTTTCACTTTTTCATGGACGAGGTCTTCGCTAAATGCTGTTTTCCCGCGGTGATAGAGACGATGGACCCAATCGGGATGCCACCCTCCACACCATTTGATGTGTTTCCCATTATAGAAATTGTTTCGCTGGATGCTATAAATGTGATTCGAGTCCAGCTGTAGTGACAGAATTTCATTTGCTAACTCTTTTGTGAGAATTTCATCGCTATCGATGGAGAGGATCCAGTCATGATTGGCGAGCTTTGCGACATAATTGTGCATCGGTCCAAATCCCAAAAAAGGAGAAGTGTGCACTTTCACATTTGGATATTTTTTGGCAATAGTGAGGGTCTCATCACTCGATCCAGAATCAAGCACAATTACTTCGGAGAAATTTACAAGGGAGTCGAGTGTTTTTTTCAGGGTTTTTTGGCAATTTTTTGTCAGAACAGTAGCCGTAATCATGTCCTCTACTATATCATGACAAGTGATATGGCGAAAGAAGAGATCAGAAAAGCTTTTACTTTTGACGATGTGGCGCTCGTCCCGCAGTTCAACAACGTTCCCTCGCGCACAGAGCCTCTTCTTGAGACTTGGCTCACCAAAAATCGAAAGATCAAAATCCCACTCGTCTGTGCCAATATGGATACAGCAATTTCTGATGAGCTCGCAGAAATCCTGATAGGGGAGGGGAGTATTCCTATTTTTCACCGTTTTACTGATCTTGAGTCCCAAAAAAAATGGGTGAAAAAATTTGGCAATAACACGTTCATTTCTTGTGGCATTCACAAGATGGACCACACAAAAGAATTGCTCGATCTCGGCGCAGCAGGAATTTGCATTGATGTCGCCCATGGCCATTCAGACAAGATGTTCCATTACATAGAAAAGATCAAAAAATCGCATCCTGACAAAGAGGTCATTGCAGGCAATGTGTGTACTGCTATGGCGTATCATGATCTTGTCAATGCAGGGGCGGATGCTGTCAAAGTAGGTGTAGGGCCTGGGGCTGCCTGTACCACTCGTATTGTCACGGGCTTTGGTGTTCCGCAGTTCAGTGCAATCTACGATTGTGCCCAAATTGCGGAAAAGCTCCGCGTACCCCTCATTGCAGATGGAGGGATCCGAACGAGTCGTGATGTGGTTCTCGCGCTCGCTGCTGGTGCCAGCACTGTGATGATCGGAAAGCTTTTTGCGCTCACTCAAGAAAGTGCTGCTCCGAAAAAACAGTCCAAAGAAACCTCATCGGGTTATATCGCAAAATATCGAGGTCAAGCCAGTGAAGATTTTCAGGCGGATTTTTATGGCGGGCTCAAAGACAAAACGGTTGCCGAAGGGATTGATTTTTGGGCGCCTGTCAGTGGCAGTGCCAAAGAACTCATCGATGAGCTACTTGGAGGTTTGCGTAGCGGTCTGACTTATGGAGGCGCTCGCAGCATCAAAGAACTGCAGCGCAAAGCAGAATTTGTTGAGGTTTCCACTGCCTACATCAAAGAGAGTCGTCCGCGAAAATGAAAATTTATGATTCTGTTCATGGTTTTATCCACTTCAATGATCTCGAAAGTGCACTGATAGACACTGAGGTATTCCAGCGGCTGCGGTATATCCATCAGCTGGGGATTTCTTATATGGTCTATCCAGGTGGAACGCATACTCGCTTTGAGCATTCGCTCGGAGCCATGCACCTCGCCAGTCAAATCTTTGACCAGGTGGGGCGTGAAGAAGATCGGGACTATTGGCGGCAGATGATTCGGTTTGCAGCGCTTTGCCATGATCTGGGCCACTTGCCCTTTTCCCACGTTGCTGAGAGCCGATTATTGGGTCCTGCAGGGCATGAGAAGTGGACGCTTAATATCATCGAATCAAAGTATCTGGAGCCCATTTGGGAAAAGGCAAGGGAAGTCTATCCTGGCAAACCGGTTGAGCAGCATGTGGCAATGTTTGCTTTGGGTGAAGAAAATCTGAAACTCATCCGACCGGAAGTAGAGTTTAGCCCATGGGAGAGGATTTACGCGCAGATCATTACAGGCGACTTTTTTGGCTCAGATCGGATCGACTATCTCTTGCGCGATGCACGGGCAACGGGACTGAGCTATGGCCTTTTCGACTATGTACAATTGATCGAGATGCTTGCAGTTGTACCGGATGAAAGGAAAGAGCTTGCATTGGGTGTTGAGGAAAATGGCATCGCATCCTGTGAAGCGCTGCTGCTTGCTCGGCATTTTATGCAGAGGCGGGTGTATCAGTATCCCACTGCCAGGGCTTATTCTTTTCATATGGCTCGCTTTATGGAAATCCTCTATGGAGATCCAAAATATTTCAGCAGCGTGGAGAATTATTTATCGATGAGTGAGCCTGAGGTGTTGTGCGCAATGCAAAAAGCGCAAAATGACCCCAGCCATCCTGGACATCAGGATGCTGCGAGTCTTATCGATCGGAAGAAAAGATTTCAAGCAATCGGTCTTACATATACAATTGGACACAGTGATCTAGAATCTTATAAGAAAAAATTGAGCGTTCCCGATCGGCAGATCCACTGGGAGTTGGCAGATAGAAGGGGGCTAAAATATGGGCTTAGCCTTCCGATTAAGCGAAAAGATGCGCAAATCATCCCGGCCTCGGAATTTTCTGAGATTGCTATCCCCGCAACAAAAAAAAATTGGCTCTATCTCGCCCCAGAATATGATTTTGCTTTATAATTGCTCATATGGTTGGGGTGTTTACAAAAAACTTTACTACCTTGCGCGAAGAACTTGCCAGCTATACGGGGCGTGAGCGGGCTTTTATCTTTTTTGCGATGCTCTGCGGATTTTTCATCTGTTGTGAGTATTCGCTCATTCGCCCGGTATGCAATTCTCTTTTTATTACAAACTTTTCTACCAAATGGCTTCCTTATGCATGGCTGGCTCTTGTCCCTTTCAACTTTTTAGCTGTATCGCTTTATAACCGGCTGATTCCCAAATGGGGGTCTAAGCGCCTATTTGTCAGCTTGATTCTTTTGGTGATGGTCTCCAATACCCTTATTGCGATTTTTTTGCAGAAGATTACTGCGCTGTCTTTTGCATTTTATATGTGGAAGGAGATCTATATTCTTCTGATGTTTCAGTTGGTCTGGTCGGTCATCCATGCCAATGTGCAGCTCAAAAAAGCAAAATATCTCTATGGAATTTTCTATGGTTTTGGAGGGCTCGGGTCTATGCTTGGCGCTGCATTTCCTAGCTTTTTTGCTGTAGCTTATGGTTCAGAAAATTTGATCTACTTGAGCTTGCCTATCTATGTGTTGCTTCTGTTTGTCTACTGGAAAATGTGCAGCTATTGTCAGGGGGATGTCCCCAATGAAGAAAGGGAAAAACAGGGGGGCTTTTTCCATGGTCTCAAATTGATCCGTGGTTCTAGATTTTTAATTTTCACTCTGCTAATTGTGGTATTTATGCAAATGATCACCGCTGTTGTTGATTTTCAGTTTAACGACTTTTTGGAGCGTTTTTTTAGCGAAAAAGATGTTCGCACAGAATATTCGGCTCGCGTTCTCGGGGTCATGCATTCAATCACTGTTGTCCTGCAATTCATTGGAACCTATGTCATCATCAAATGGATGGGATTTCGAAAATCGCATTATTTCGTTCCTTTTTCGTTGGCCATCTTTGCAGGGCTTTTAGCTGTATTTCCCATTTTCCCCATCGTGTCGCTCATGTTCATCTCATGTAAATCGCTCGATTTTTCTGTTTTTGGCGTAGTCAAAGAAATGCTCTATGTGCCTCTTAAGCCTGATGAAAAATTTCGAGCAAAAGC
>JAAKFC010000029.1 GCA_011065225.1 Chlamydiota bacterium | reverse complement strand
TCCGAGAAAGGCCTCCACGCCTGGTAAAAGGGCAATCTCCTCAGAATGCAAAAGCTCTAAGTAAATCTTTTTTTTCTCCTGGTAGAGCGCATTCCAGTCTTTTCCTCCAAGATGAGGATGAATGGCTTTCTGCAATCCCCCTGAGCTGGCATGGGCAATTCCCAAATACTCTTGCAGATCCCAAGAAAGCTCGTATCCATGACGCTTGCATAAAGTTTGGTAAGCCGCAAAGTGAAGAGGCTCGGTATCCACCAATAGACCATCTAGATCGAGAAGAAAAAGATCAAATTGTTTCATCCAGCGCATGAGAAAACATATCTCACTGATTTTTAATGATTTATGATTTTTGCTACCATCGTTGCAATTTTTATAGTGAATTTTGCATCAATGGTAGCATTTTCCTCTTCCAGAAACTTGCCGGTGATTGGATTCGAACCAACACTCCATTGCTGAAAGCAGATTTTGAATCTACCGCGTCTACCATTTCGCCACACCGGCATAGGGAAGAAATAATAACGCAATTAAGCCTTATTATCAATATCGCAAATACCCGTTGAAAGCCTTGGACCAATTATAGGTCACCGGCTCACTCTGATCGCGATCCCACTTGAGTTGGATTGCAATGAAGGGATAGCGATGGTCATTGTCAAGGTCGCGCCCCTCATCTTTTTTGAAGAGTTTGACAAACACTTCTTTGTTGTACCAGGGAAGCGTAGATACATCTGTTTGCCCTTCAAAGCGAATAAAATGACTAAACCGTTCATCTTCTTTGAATTTTGGATGCTCATGGTAGTAGTTTTTGATGAGTTTCACGATAGCTTCTGGATTCCATTCCATTCCTTTTACGTAGAAATCTACCTCTGCACCAATCATATGTTTTGAAGTGGTGTTGAATTTCGAATGATCTGAATAGGTATTGTGCATAGGGCACCGATGCCCACAGGTGATGATCACCTTTTTCTGTGTCTTTTTCTGAATGTAGTTGAGCAATTCGATGAGCGCTGGATAGATGAATTCCTTTCCGCCTTTAAGAGGAAGGCTATGCTGATCCATTCCTCCACAATCAAAAACATGCATTGCTTGTCCATTTATATGTTGCGTAATCGGAGGGCTGTGTTGACTTCCCATACAGCGGAACAAATCTTTTGTGATCCTCGAATGATTGCCCACATCGGAATCTTCCCAGGGATAATCCTCTCTAATATGGCGAACAGGTTTTTCTAAGGGGAAGAGAAATTCATCATGTGAGCGATAGATATGCTCTCCAATCGCATTCATCTCTTTGATTTTCTTTTTTTCAGAATCCTCTAAGCCCGAACATCCAGCAAGAACAACGAGTATCAAAAGAAAAAGTCTATGCATAGGCCTTTCTCTTATTGAAAATATTTTTAAATTTACTGATTTGGCGCTTTAGCTCATGATATTTTGCCATTTCACGTTGTCTCTTTCCTTCATTGGGATCGAGATGAGGATAATAGCGAAAGAGAATCCGAGATAGTGCAATATCGATTCCTTCCAAAAGCCAGCTGTAGGCCATTTCATCGACAAAATCGCTTTGGTGCAGAACCAATTTACCACTTTCTTTTTCTAGGAGTCGGATGATTTCCAAACAAAGCGTTTCACAGCGCTCCAAAGAGCTTTCTAAATTCTCAAAAATCTGAAAAAGTTTTTCCTCTCGAAAATGTAAGGGAGAAGACTGTATCCATTGATGGATACGACCCTCAAAGTCTTGTGATGAAAAATTCGCAAGAGGTTCATCTAAAGCGGTATTTTTCACCTCTGCAAAGCCAAGCCCACCGCCTGTGCAATTGAAAAATTGCACCTCTGGATGTTTTTTTGCAAAAGTGCTGATACATTCTGCTTCCATCACCCACTTGAGGAGGGTTTCCACATCTTTTCCATGGATATCTTTTCGCATGATGCGCTCTTCCAAAGCACTCGGATCTTGCGCACGCATTTTTTCAGCTTTGACTCCCCTTGCATATCTCTCGCCTCCTGTATAAGCGAGATCCACACCCGCAAAAAGGATCGGATTACAGCCCATGGCAAAGGCATAAGCCAAAGCAAGTGTTGTAACGGAAAATGCTTCCGGGCCAAGATCCGGACCGATTGGGTCTCCGCTAATTTCTAATTCCTTTTCTAAAAAATTTTCAATGAACCCGCCCGTATCACTTTTCAAATAGCCAAAGGGACCATTGCTTGTGCAAAAAACATGGCGATGCAGACGAGGAGCAAAGAGAAAAGGCCCTTCAAAAAAATGCGCCTGTTTGAGGCGATCAAACTCTTCATCATTGGGGTCAAGTGCCATAGCAAAATGTGGCTGCAAACCCAGTTGTGTCAGAGCTGTGATTGCAGAGCCTCCTGCAAAGATGAGCGCTTTTTCTTTCGCATTTTCTAAGGCAGGAATTGCTTTGGATAGAGAGGGACCCGCTCCACAAATCACAGCGGGAACTCCTTCAAATTTTCCCCGTGCATCAAAACATCCTTTAAGGCGCTGAAAATTCGTCGTAACATTTTCGACAATCTTATGACTATAGAGCACATCGGAATACAGGGCAGAAAGGCTGGCCGATTTGCGCTTCAGCAGGGCTCCATCAAAGGGTTTTCCCTCAAAGATGGCCAATCGATCTGTTGGAAACATTTCTGCTAAGACATCTATTGGATCTTCTTGTGCATAATGGAAATGGATTTGCGGATTTTGGAGCAATTTTTCTTCTTTAAAGGCAGCAAAAGCACCCAAATCCTTCTCCACAAAAACCAAAGTTCTTTCCTTTCTTTCTGCAAGCCAGTTGTGCAAATCTATCGGCAACGCAAAATTAATCAGCCCACTGATATAGAGTACTTCAATCTCTGCAAGCCGCAAATTCTCAAGCCATTCTTCAAGTGGTTTTGAATCATGGATAAGCTCGGCTTTTTCATATGGAAAAAACGAAAGAAAAAAACGAATATCAGGATAGCGCTGTTGCCAGCTTTCCATTTTCATCATAAAATTTATCGTGTATCTTTTGCCCATTTTGAAAGAGGCATTCTCGTTTGAGTGTTCCATCAGGCCAAAACAATTTTGACTCCCCGTGATAGACTCCCGCATCAAAATGCACAATCGTCTTCAAGGAACCGTCAATATAATAATATTCCTGGACGAGATGGGGTTTCCCATCGATAAAACGCTCCAAGCTGTAGAGCTGTCCGTTGGGATAGTAGCGCCATGCCTTTCCAACTTTCACACCTTCGAAATACCAAGTTCGAGAAAGAACCTCGCCCCCATTTCCATAATAAGTCGAGGGTCCGTGCAGTTTCTCTCCCTTTCGATACGTCTCGTAGCGCAAGTTTCCATCGGGGAAATAATCCTTATCGAGAAATTCTAGTTTCGAATGTATTTCAAGATCCAATTCCTCATCAACAATCTCGAATTTTTCACCGATGATCTCATATCTTTCCTGCGTCATCACATATCCTTTTGATAAACAACCATTGATTCAAGCCAATTCCATATGCCTTTGGAACATCCTTTGGAATCTGCCTTATAAGAACATACTTCCACATCTCCCAAACAGGGCGCAAAAATTGTGTGTAAGCTATTTCTTTTTCCACATCGAGCTGTAAAAGAGCATATTGCCCATTTTTTTCTGGTGGCTGTGGGAAAATCTGCTCTAAGAGTGCTAAAATCTCCACACAAAGTTTGGCAACCCTTTCAAAACTCGCCCGAAGCATTTCAGCATTAAAATTGGGAAATACACCCTGCTTAAGCGGCTGGATTTCGCTATGGATCATGCCAAATAAATCCGCTTGGCGATCAAACGAAAGAGTGTGGAGCTCGCGCCTTTCCATTCCTTTGATCTCAAGACCATCTGATGCATTGACCCAGTCCACCTCCGGGTGACTTTTGGCAAATTGGGACAACCAATCTGCGGCAAAAAGCCAATCACGCCTCGTATATAGGCCATCACCTGCAGCAAGCAATTCTCCCCCTTCTGATCGCTCAAGATCACCCGCGTAGCACTTTTCTCCCCTTTGCGACAGATCAACTCCCACCAAAATGATTGGATTGCAACCCAAATGGCAGCTAAGTGCCGTCAAAAATGTCGTTACATTCCATCCCCCATCAAAACTTTCCTCCTCAAAGAAGTCATTGCCACTGCCTGCAATTTTGAGCAGCGGTCCTTGCACCTGTTTAAGCAATGCTGGGTGAACGCGACTTTGAAAAAAAAGAGGAACCTCATGGGCTTGTTGCGAGAATAGACGTTCACTTGGGGGATGAGGATCGATCACCCCTCCAAAATGAGGACGCATTGAAAAAAGCGACAAACTACTAAGCGTTGTTCCCCCAGCAAAAAGAAGCGCCCGATCCTTCAAACTGTGGAGATAAGGAACTTCTCTTTCAAGCGAAGGCCCTGCCCCGCAAATGATGGCAGGAATATTTGAAAAGGCTCCAAAAAGAGATTGCCCTTCTCGAGCCCTTGAAAAGAGAGAATGATTCCCCAAAAAATTGCTAAGTAGATCGAGACCTCGCTCTTTAAAATCAGAGGCGACCAAATGCACACCTTCTTGGAAAAAAGCCATTTTAGAAAACAAAGCTTGCCTCTTTCCCTCATCCTTCGAGGTATGCTTTGCGTAGTCAAATGACAAAAAAACGAATTCCCAGGCAATTTTTTTAAGAGACTCCTCATTTTCTGCGTTGCAAATTCGCATCCGCTCGTGTGAAGGTTCTTCAAGAAGCGCACGTTCCTCATCTTCAAGGACAACCACATACCGCTGTGAATTTTCCTCCAGCCACTCCACAAGTTCTAAAGAAAATTCCCTATCAGGAAGACCATAGACACATAAGACATCAGCGGCAGAAAGATTTAAGACTTGCATACACTCTCTAATAATTCTGAATATTTAGGTAAAAAAGAAAGCCTTTGCGGATGCACGAGCCGCACCTCATTCTCTCCTGCAATCGCTACATAAGGGGCTTGCACATAGTGATTATAGCCCAGTGCTTGAGCCGCGGCCTCTTCACCCACTTTCCCTTCCTTACATTCCACTAATAGAAGAGGGAAAAGAGGGAATTGTGCATGAATCTCCTTGGCAAAACAGAGAATATCTGCACGCCTCTTCGGCAGCCCTACCATCCCGCTTAAATGAGGCAATTCCGAGAGCTGTTTTTCAACAACGAGGAAATTTTTTGGAAAACCCAATTGCGTTATCATGACATGCAAAAGCTTTTGACGGACCACCTCTTCTGGCAACGCTGCGACCCAAAGTTTCCGAAAGGGATCATAGAGACTATCCTTCTGCTTGGATAATACCATAGTGCCCATCTTCATGTCGATAAATCAGCTTCAGCTTCTTATCGATTTCATCGCGGAACAGCATAAAAGGATCACCAGAAAGTTCCATCTTCATAATCGCCTCATCCGTTGATAGAGATTTTAGGACCTGCGACTCCGTAGCAATTACCTTATGCGGCATCCAATTTTTTAGATTTTCCATCTCAATATCTTCATTGGCCTCTTCAGTAGGATCCATAGGAGGACGGTGGTGGACATTGACCGTTATATCGACCATGCTGACAGGCCGTTTATGATAGTCTTGGATTTTTCCCTTCCATTTGCGGAAGAGCCGCTGCAGTTTTTGCACCGCCCGATCGATTGATGCATACATATCCGTGCTGCGGGCTTCTACCTTCACCTTAAAATGGTTAAAATGACAAGTAATGACACAGACATGCTCCACCTTTTGGATTTCCATAGTGACATGCACATCCATGATATGATTGTGAAACCGCTCGATTTTTATCAGCTTATCCCACACATGCGCACGCATAGTGTCTGTTAACTGAAAATTTTTCCCAATGATATAGATGTTGTAACCAAGGGCTTCCTCTTCTGCAAATTTTTCTTTGTCTACCATTTATTCCTCATATTAACCCAACTTGTCCCCTATTGCTTTCTTGAGCTATCTGCACGGGCAAACTACTGCCCTTTTCTCCTCAGCAAAGTGTATTCCACCTTGCCTTCGTCGAAAATGTTGTATTTTACCCGTTCGCTAACGCTCACAAAATCAATAGGGGGCAAATTGGGTTATTTTCTCACTTAGAAGCATTTTACCCTTTTTTCTTCGCAATTGCAAGTTCCCCAGCTGACCGCAAGCCGCCATAATCTTCCGCCCCTTCGTCTTTCGTAAAAAAGTCAAGTAGCCATGCGCCTTCATTCTCATCAAAAACGCCTCCAAAACCTCCGCCTTTGGCGGAGCAAACCGATCTCGACTTTGCGGATTATAGGGAATGAGATTCACCTTTACCTTCAAATCCCGCAGATACTCTGCTAATAAATCGGCACACTCCAACGAATCATTTACCCCTTCTAGTAAAACATATTCCACAAAAATCTGCCGCCTTGGATGCGCGCAAAACCGGATCATCGCACCTTTTAGTTCCACCATATTCCACTTGTGATTAACCGGCATAATCCTTCGCCGAATCTCATCCGTTGGCGCATTGACCGACACAGCCAAATTCACCGCCGGATTCGCCCGTTCTGCCATTGCATCAATTTGATCCACCAGCCCACTTGTTGACACCGAAATGCGTGACGGGCCAAATCGAAGCCCCGCATCATCCGTAAGCACATCGATCGCCTGCATCACCGCCTCAAAATTGTCAAGTGGTTCACCCATACCCATGAAGACAATATTGTCGACCGTTAGCTCCAACCGGTGCACCGCCACGAACACTTGTGCTACAATCTCCACCACCGACAAATTCTTGAGAAGCCCCATCCGTCCCGTCTCGCAAAAAGTGCAACCCATCTTACAGCCCACCTGGGAAGAAATACACAAAGTCCCCTTCGAGTGCATAGGAATAAAGACCGACTCCACCTCCAAACCACCTGCCACCTTCATCAAAAACTTAACCGTGCCCCCCTCTTCCTTTCCCAGCACCATCTCAGGCAGCCCAAAGTCAACCGCCTTGATCATCTCTTCTACAAGGGCCCTTGCATGCGGCTCTACTACAAATCCTTCTAGTGATCCCTTTCGCATAAAATGCGCATACAACAAAGCCGCATGGCGACGTCCTTTCCCCAATAAAGAAAAAATTCGCTCGGCAAAACTACTTTGAGTGTGGTAAAAGATAGAAGACATTCGCAAATCACTGGACATATTAAAAACTTTCCCGGGACCTCGATTGGCATAAATTTTCTAGCGATACCATTGATATTTTTAAGGAAGAGTTATGCATATAGCCGAACATTAGGTATGTTAAACCTAGAAAACAACCTAGAAATACCTAGAAGCTAAAAATTTCTAGGTTGATTTCTGGGTTCTGAAAAATGCACCGAACAGGACTCGAACCTGTAACCACCCGGTTCGAAGCCGGGTACTCTATCCAATTGAGCTATCGGTGCAGACCTATACACATTCCAGTTCAAGAATTGGAATTTTGGCCAGGAGGCCCTCAAATTTTCCTTCTGCGACGAGCTTCAGTGTTCATAGACACGGAGCGAGAAGCAAAAGAAAAATTTGAGGAATCGCCGACGCCGCCAAAAACCAATTCTTGAATTGGAATGTGTATAAAAATAGCATAAGGAATCCATTTAATGCCATTGGAAGAAAAGCACGAAGGCCTCGTACTGCGAAGCATTGATTACAAAGACAGACAGAAGATCATTACCCTCTTCACCCCAACGCGCGGACTCATCAGCCTCATCGTCAAAGGCATCACCCGCAAGAAAAGCCATCTCCTCACCCTGACCTCACCCTTTACTAAGGCCGAGTACCACTTTAGCATACGCCGTTCTGAGCTTTACACCTTCCGCGACGGCACCCCCTTAAAGACCCACCACAACCTGCGCCAAAACCTACGCCATCTCCAGTCTGCGACCACACTCATCAAAGCCCTACTCACCTCTCAACTACCCGGCAAGCCTGCGCCCAAGCTCTACAACCTCACCCTCACTTACCTGAAACACCTGCCCACCTTCGCTGATCCCACATCACTCACCGCCTCCTTCCTCCTCAAACTCCTCAAGCACGACGGCCACCTCAGCGCCACGCACAGAGAGCCCCCCTTCACTTCCTCAGAGTGGGAAGAGCTCCTTCCCCTCCTAAGCGCCCGCACCATTTCCTCGCTCCAAAAGCACACTACACATCCCAATCTTCACCAACAAATCGAGACCCTATTCCACCAAAAAATAAGCCCGTAACTTTCGTTACGGGTTTAAAGACTAGAATGCGAAAGAGGGGACTCGAACCCCTAAGAGGTTTCCCTCACTACCCCCTCAAGGTAGCGCGTCTACCAGTTTCGCCACTTTCGCAAAACAAACAATCATACATTTCCTTTCCAAATCCAATCAAGAGAATTGCACAAAAATTTTCATTGACATTTACACACTAAAAAATTTAATTTTCTTGCATGTTTAAAGTGCAGCTTGCAGCATTTTTTCTTTTTATCGGATCCCTTCAAGCCACAATATTGGATCCTGGGGTGGAAGCTGCAACAGAAGGAGATCCTTCCAGCACACTTTGTAATTCTGTTAGCATATTAACCGGTGATTTCGTTGTCTTTTCCGAAGACCTTGTCATTGATGGAGTACATCCCCTGCGCATTCACCGCCATTATGCGAGTGGCAATGGGAAAGGAAAATATGGCGGCTGGGAATTTTTTCCTCATTTAGAGATCAAAACCAAAAGTTACAAAAAAAAGCCCAGCAAAAAGTTCAAAAGAGCCATTGTAAGAGAGCCGAATGGGACACATCTTGTTTTCAAGAAACAAGAGAAACACTCCTTTGATAAAGGATGGGTCAAATTCACCATTGATTTTGAAAAGAATGGCAAAGGCATCACCAATACATCACGCGGGACCATTTCGGGGCGAGCAAATCTAAAAAATTATACCCTTTCTCAAGTCACAGATCATCAGCTTCTCCTTCGTTGTGCGGATGGAACCCAGCGCACTTATACCTATTCTCACAAAGATAATACCGAACAAAAAATGCCCGTATTTCTTTTGCGAAAAGAAATCCATCCCAATGGGCATAAGACCTTCTATCAATATGATTCTCACCATCGTATTGAGTACATAAAAAACACCAATATGGAAAATTCTGAGATCTATGCGTGGTGTCGCTTTGAATACGAAGATTTATTCGATTCCGATACCAAAGCCCAGTACTGTAAAATTGAGACAAGCGATGGAAGGAAACTTGGATATGTATTTATGTGCAAAGGGAAAACTAGCAAAAAACCCCGCTATTTCCTAAGAAGCATCCAAAGCCCAGAGCTTCCCGAAGAATTCGTAACATACGATAAACTCCATGGAAGAATAGACCATCTTGTCAATGCGCGTGTTTTGCCTCAAGGCAGAAATATTCGCGCTGATTACTCCCAAGGCCGTGTAGAGACCCTATATCAATCTGTTGGCAAAAAAGATGAGCCCATCGCCACACACCGATTTGACTACCACCTTGAAAGAAACAAACCTGGCAGCACAGATGTCTATGATGCCTACCAGAATAAAACCACCGTTTGCTATTCCTCTCGTTTCTTGCCGCAAGAAGTTCTTTACTACGAACAAGACCGGCTCCATCACAGCATCCAATCCATTTGGGATGAACATGGCCAGCTTCTTGAAAAAATCATAGCAGATGCAGATGGAGCGCCACATCTCATCAGAAAATACAATTACGACAAACGAGGCAATCTCCTTGCAGAAGAACTTATAGGCAACATCACCGCGCTTTCTTCCCATGACACCTATGCATTTGAGCAAGACTTTGATGAATACAATCGCCTGATCGAGAAAAGAGAACCCTCAGGCCTTGTCACAAAAATTTCCTACCTAGAAAGAACCCCTCTCATAGAAGAAAAAACCATTACAGATGGAAGAGACATCCACATCGAAGAATCCTACAAATACAATCGCAACAACATACTCATTGAAAAAAGAATCAATGACAGAGTCTATTGCAAAATCCAAAAAATCCATCCCAAAAAAGAAGCTCCTGCACTAGACCTTCCTGAAATCATTGAAGAATGGGCTCATGACCTTTCAACTGGCGAAGAAATCCTGATTAGTAAAATCCATCTCCACTACAACAAACTAGCCAAAGTCATACAGAAAGACATTTATGGCAGTGACAACAAAAAACACCACAGCTTGAAATACAAATATGACTATCGCGGGAAACTCATAGAAGAAGAAAAGCCCCTTGAGCAAATCACCTCATACGAGTACGACTACCTCAACAACATCGTGCTTCAAAAAGACCCCACTCAAAAAGAAACCCACCTTCACTATGACGCCGCGAACCGCATCATAGAAGAGCGAGAAACCACACCCGAAGAAGAAACCCGCATTACCCAACATGAATACGACTATAAGAACAACAAGACCGCGACAATAGATCCCTTTGGCAACAAAACCCTTTATGAGTACGATGCCTTCTCCCATATCACCAAAACCATCCATCCTGATGGATCTAAAGAGACCTTCACATATGACCTTCTGGGGAACATGACCTCCCACACAGACCCCTTAGGCAACACCCTACAAAAAACGTACAACTCCCTTGGCAAACCCCTTCTCATCATCCATCCAGACCATTCCCAAGAGATCTTTGAATACTATCCCGATGGCAACCTCAAATCGCACACCAATCAAGACAACCTCACAATCGAGCACAAGTACGATGCACTAGGAAGAGAAACAGCCCTCTTCTACTACGATTCAAACGGCACGCAAATTGCCGAAGAGAGCCTTGAATACGAAGGATCCAACCTCCACCGCTCCATAGACAAAGAGGGAATCCCGACCACCTATGAATACGATGCAACCGGAAGAAAAACCGCTAACCAACGAGCCAATGCACGCATAGAATACGAATACGATGTCCTTGGCCGAGTACATAAAGAAAAACAAATCAACGAAGAAAACACCCTAATCACGACCTACCAATACGACCTCCTCAACCAAGTCACCCAGGAAATCCATCAAGACCTCGAAGATCACATCCTCTATCAAGTTTCTCACACCTATGACAAACAAGGGAACCGGACAACCACAACCAAAGACAATTCCGAAGAACATTTCACATACGACAACTTCAATCGACTCATCTACCATGAGAATGGGGAAGGACATCGGACCATCATTGCGTATGATGAAAACCACATCAACGAAGATAACCAGCGCGTTTTACGCAAAGTCACAACCGATCCCATGAACTATCGCACCATCGAGACCTATGACATCCTCATGCGCCTTGTGGACAAAACCATCCACAACCCCTACGGGCACACCATCTCTTCAGAAGAATACCACCTTGATCCTAATGGCAACTGCCTGACCCAGAGGTGCCACATCTATGAAGACATCAACTATTTTCGCACACTAGTGATTTCCAAAGAGTACGACTCGATGAACCGAGTCACCTCCATCCAAGAAGGCGCCTATACCCCCGAAGAAAAAACCGCCTATTTCACATACACCCCGAGCGGCAAACTAAAGCAAACCGAAAAACCCGACGGCACCCTTCTAACCTACCAATACGACACCTTTGGCAACCACATCGAGCTCCACTCCTCGGACAACACCATCCATTACACCTATACCTACGACCTCAATTCCAACCTCCTCA
>JAAKFC010000028.1 GCA_011065225.1 Chlamydiota bacterium | reverse complement strand
GGAGGGATTCGAAGTCGAAGGGCATGTCCGAAGGACGCCCGGAGACCGGCCCTGAATGACGGGAGACATTAGTCCCCGCTGAAGGGCGAACCATGTTCCTAAACTTCAAGGTTACTCCCGACTTCGTCGAGTTGTTTTTTTGGAAAGAAGCAAGTGAATAATTTCACTTGCGAGAGAGATTCGAAGTAATAACTTCCCACTTTTTCGAGCTAACCTCTGAAGAAGGTCCAAGCCAAGGTAGAAATAATTCCTATTAAATGTGGCATAAAGTCACTGCTCGCAATAATGTAGGCTTTCTTTGGAAAATTCTCAAAATCTAATCGAAATTTGGAAGGTAAATAAAAATAACTCAACCCAATTAAAAAAGGTGCATATCCAAAGGAACCTATAAATAGAGGATCCGTATGAGAAAGTAAACCAAGCGCCCCACCAAAAAATAGAGCATTGAACAACATATTTATTTGGGATTGAGCACGCTCTATATTTAAATATCCACGCGATGCTTGCCACGTATTCAATCCCATACATCCTATTACAATGGAAAGAGTGCTTGATGCAGTCATTGTACCAAGTAAGCTCCATGGTGATGGTGAATCCTGTATAATTGAACAAGCAACTGCTGACGCAATGAGGCCTATAAACGAAAAACTAAACTGAAGTCTATTGAGATCGTCTACATGTTTTTTTATTTCATTTCGTATATTCTCTATTAACTTAGCCCTTTCATTAAGTACGTCAGGAAAATTTGTTAGGTCCACAACATTGAAGCACAAAGGACATTTTTGAAGATTCATTTCTCCAATCAATGTCTTTTTTAAGCAGCTTCTATGAAAACAATGCTGCACTTTTGTATCAATATTTGGAACATCATGTGCAATCCAAGTATCATCAGTTTCAGGAAGTTTAGTGTCACGACATATGGGGCATTCCCCCTCTGGTGGATCAACCTCTCTGAAAGAAACTGTAATTGGTAAAGATGCATTTATAGGTATTGCCATGATTATATTTCCATCTCTATATTTTTAGGTTAAACATGGAATGTTTTATCACAATTCCTATAATTTAAAAAGAGAAAAAAAATTTAATACTAAAATGTATAGCTGACTCTGATAAAAGCAATCTTCCTCCAAAGTCTCATTTTCGTTACACTCGCTCGTATGGCTGAGAAATTGCGCATTCCTCCTCACTCCAAAGAATCTGAGATGATGGTGCTTGGGTCCATGTTGACCAACATCAACAGCTTGAATATTGCTGCTGATGCTCTTGACGATGCCGACCTTTATTTCTCTGAACATAAGATTATTTTCGCAGCTCTCAAAGATGCTTATAAGCAAGACAAGCCTGCAGATGTTCACCTTATCGCTGAGGAATTGAAAAGATTAGACAAGCTCGAAAATGTGGGTGGCGTCGCCTATCTCACAACTCTTGCCCAATATGCCGGAACTGCAGCCTATATTGAAGAATACACCGAACTCGTCCATAGCAAAGCGGTCCTGAGAAGGATGATTCTCGCAGCGCAAGAGGTAGAAAAAGATGCTCTAGAAGATCCACAAGATGTCACTGAATCTCTAGATAACGCCCAGAAAAAGTTCTATGAAATCAGCCAGAGTGCAAATGCCAAAGATGGAATTACAATAGCAGAGCTTCTATCCGGTCAAAAAGCTTCTTCTGAGACTCCTTTTTTAGAAGATCTACAGCAAAAGCAAGAAGATTATCAAAATCGAGATCCTGATGATCCAGGTATCAGCGGCATTTCCACTCATTTTATCGATCTCGATAAAATGATTGGGGGTTTTGCCCCTTCTAATTTGATGATCATTGCAGGGCGCCCGGCGATGGGGAAAACGGCATTTGCAGTGAATGTCGCAGAAAATATTTGTTTCAAAAATGGGATGCCTGTCGGCATTTTTTCTCTCGAGATGACCGCTGAGCAACTTTTGCATCGGATCATCTGCTCTCAATCTGAAGTGGAGTCGGATAAAATCAAAAACGGCTCTTTGAGTGGAGAGGAATATCAGCGGATTGTCTCGGTCGTCAACCACATCCAAAATTATACCATGGTGATCGATGATCAACCAGGGCTCAAAATCACTGATCTGCGAGCTCGTGCGCGACGGATGCGCGAGGTCTATGGGATCGAATTTCTCATTGTCGATTATTTGCAACTCATTTCGGGCTCGGGTAACACCCGAAGCATGGAAAATCGGCAAAGTGAAATCTCTGAAATTTCACGCATGCTCAAAAATTTGGCAAGAGAGCTCAATATCCCTGTCCTCTGTGCTTCACAACTATCGCGTAAAGTGGAAGAGCGTCAAGGGCATCGTCCTATGATGAGCGATTTACGCGAAAGCGGATCGATTGAACAAGACAGTGATGTAGTTATGTTGCTGCTCCGCCGCGAATACTATGACCCCTATGACAAACCTGGGATGGCAGAACTCATCGTGGCGAAAAATCGCCATGGTAGTGTGGGAAGTGTCAATCTGACCTTTCGCAAAGAAATGGGACAATTTGCGAATTATACTCCGGTCCTTTCAAACGATTCTAACAAGGAAGATGATGCTTTCGCCACCTTTGGCCCCAATTAATTCTTTTTTGTTTTACGAATCCTTTGCTAAGAGGGTGTATATGAATTGCTTTCGCTGCCAAAAGCCAAGTTTTTTTCCTAGAAGAACGTTCTGGAGGACGGAGCAAACTCAAATTGCGTTTGTGGAGTTCGAAGAACGTCTTATAGGGGAAAAGATGGCTTTTGTTGGCAGCGGAATGAATTCGCATACACCCTCTAAAGAAAGATTATGAATCGACCTTCTCGAACGAAAATAGATCGCAAAAAAGGGATCATTTATGTTCTTATTTCTTGGGTATTTTTTACGACGATGATTGCTTTATCGCGAATCGCAATCGAAAAGACCTCTGTCCCGGTTGTTCTTCTTTTCCAAAATTTGATCAGCTTATTAATCATTACCCCTTGGATGATCAGAAAAGGGAAGAAAAGCTTGTATCTCTCAAAAATTAGAGCGATTATCATCCGCACACTCGCTGGATACCTCTGTTATGTCTTCATCTTTTTAGCTGTGCAACGAATCAGTCTAGTCAATACTGTCCTTTTAAGTAATTCAGCCCCTCTTTTCATTCCTCTCATTATTTGGATCTGGAGAGGAGTCAAAATCAATAAAGGTTTATGGATGGGAATTCTCATTGGTTTTTTTGGGATTGCCTTTATTCTTAGGCCTACTGGGCAACTCATCAATGTGGGTGCGTTATTTGGCCTTGGAGCTGCTATTTGCATTTCAATTTCCGCGATTGCCAAACGCCGTCTTGTCAAAACTGAGCCAGTTCTTACGATCCTGTTTTACTACTTTTTAATCGGTACTTTATTGAGCATTCCCTTTAGCTATGAAACATGGAAAACTTTGGATAAAGGAACACTGCTTTTGCTCTGCAGCATAGGCCTTCTCTTTGTCTGCGGACAGTTCTTTTTTTCTAATGCTTTCAAATATGAAAAGCCCTCTTTTTTAAGCTCATTTAGTTATTCAGCAGTTATTTATGGAGCGCTATTACAATGGATTATTTGGGGCAATTTTCCCGACTGGTGCACTATCATGGGGATCGTTGTTGTTTGCATAGGGGGAATTCTGACCATTACTCATGGGAAGGAGATTCCCTCAGGAGAGAAGAATCGATCATCGCGTCGATAACTTCCTCCAAATCGGGCAAGAGAATCGGATAGTGGATGGCAAGCCAGCTCTTTAACTTCTGCCCAACTCGAAGAATTTCTCTCTGGTAAAAGGCGGGATTCTTTGCATTCTCATCTTTAATGATCCGACCTGTATCAAAGTGAACGACTTGATCCCCCACAAAGCCATAATTATGACTAATCCCCGAATCCCGGTCCACAAATCCCTTCTTACATTGGACAACCACTTGACTGAGAAGTGTATGCATGGCTTCGAGAGCCTCTTCCCTTTTTCCTCTTTGCATAAGGGCCGTAATTCGATCGCGCACAAGCTGCGTTTTTTTCTGCAAGACAAATTCATAATCATCGAGATTTGCCACATAGCAATTGCGCATCCGATCATAGAGCTTCACATGGATGTGGAGATCTTTCGATTTGTTCAAATGGATATAGACAAGCCCGGATTCCTCTTTGAGCTCATCATATGCCATTTTATAACTTGCAAAAAGTTCTTGCTGGCGCAATATGCGTTTGTGGATTTTATTGAAGCGATATTTTTCAAGACCTGGTAATGGAATCAATTTCAGCCATTTCTTGGGAATCAGGTGTTTCATTTTGAAAAATTTGAGCACATATTTTCCATCTGAGGAGAGCAAAGCATAACATTGCGCCCCTGATCCTAAATAGTTGAAGTCTTGAGATAAGATGTCTTGTACTTCTTCTTTTTCAAAAGCTGATAAATTATCAATTACCCATTTAGAAGATCTTTCAAAAGGAGATCGCGCCTTATTGAGAGCAAACCCTGCGTGCTTTTTATTAAAAAGCATTACCGAAAAAATAAAGATGCACAGGACAATCCCAAAAGTAAGGATGTAGTATCGCTGCTTTTGTTGCATAAGAGCTAATGATGACTTTTCCAATGTTTTTGAAAAAGAGATTTTTTTTTGATTGTAAAAATCAAATCTTTTTCTCTATGATGAGCTTCGGCAACAGTCTCTAACAATGAGCAAAGCAATAAAATACATACTCCTTAATGTCTTTTTTGTTCTTACAAGTATTCTTCAAGCACAAGAAGATTGTAATCCCGATCCTTGCTGTCCTCCTCCTTGTCCACCCAAAGATCCTTGCGCAAAATGTGCACAACTTTGGCCAACTTGTGGACCTGATTGGATCGTGACACCAAACGCTGGACCCTGTGTATCAAGCGGAGCAGACCTTTTTCTCACTGCAGAATTCCTTTACTGGACTGCACGCCAAGATGGACTGGAGTTTGCCTTTACCAATAATGTCACGCAAAGTACAACTTCTACTCATTCCGAAAAAGGAAAAATTTTCCATCCAGACTGGCGCATGGAGCCAGGATTTAAGATAGGACTCGGGATCTTCTTTGATTGTGATGGATGGGACCTCTATGCAAATTACACTTGGTTGCGTACACGCAATACGGATGAGACAGCTCTCCCAAAAGATTTGAAAATACTTAGACCTTTGATTTTTTCTACTGAGGATATCGATCATATAAAAATTACAAGTGACTGGAAACATGATTTCAGCGTAATTGATCTCGAATTAGGTCGAAATTTTTTCATTAGCCAATGTTTACATTTGCGTCCTCATTTTGGATTGAAAGGAACGTGGCAGAAACAAAAATGGGATGTGGTCGACACTGGAATAGATTCAATACAAAGCACTTTAATAACCTTCGCCGATTTGGATTTAGATTATTGGGGAATTGGGATCCGAACCGGACTTGATAGCGCATGGCATTTTACTCCTTGCTTCAGTCTTTTGGGGGAAGTTGCTATCGCAGCACTATGGGAAAGATTTGATTCAGAAACTAAGATTTTTACCCATGATATCACTGCAGGCTCCTTTGTAGTAGAACTATTTATCGAAAATGCATTCCACTCTATCCATTCTGTTTTAGAACTCTATCTCGGACTGCGCTTCGAAAATTGGTTTTGCTGCAATGAATATCATTGGAGCATTGAAGGGGGCAAGTAACTGCTTGCATAAATCTATACATATCTGTTAGTATCTATTCAAATGAATAGATTCCTGAAGATCGGAGAGGCTGCAAAAATTCTTGGTGTGTCCATTCAAACGATGAGACGCTGGGAAACTACGGGTTATCTTAAGCCAGATAGAAAGTCAGAGGGTGGGACTCGATATTACAGCCCAGACAAACTCCTTGGGGAAAAGGATATTGAAACCGATCTAACCCTTGCCTATGCCAGGGTGTCTAGTCATGACCAGAAAAAAGATTTGGCAAGGCAACAGACTCTTCTAACATCCTATTGCGCAGCAAAAGGATGGAAATACGAGATCATTTCAGATCTTGGATCTGGAATGAATTATCGAAAAAAAGGACTAAAAAAAGTTCTTAATGCTATCCTCGATAAGAAAATTATCCGCTTAGTGCTCTCTCACAAAGATAGACTTTTAAGATTTGGGGCAGAACTGATTTTTTCACTCTGCGAAGCAAACCAAGTAGAAGTGGTAATCATCAATCAAGGAGATGATTGCTCGTTTGAAGAAGAATTGGCAAAAGACGTATTAGAAATCATCACCATCTTTTCCGCTCGTTTATATGGAGCGCGGAGTCACAAAAACAAAAAGCTAATAGAGGCTGCTAAAGTACTTATTGATCCATCATGAGCTACACCTATCAAACTCGCTTTGAAATAGAATCCTCTACAATTCTTGATGAATATGCTCAAGTTTTCAGTCAGGTTGAGAGAAAACTCTTTGCAGATATCTCTTCTGGGAAAAACCCAAATAACCTTAAAAACTCATATCTTCAATCGTTTCAGATCACTGCTCGACAATACAATGCTGTTCGAACACAAATACAGGGAAAAATAACTTCCATCAAAAAAAGGACTCCGCAGACAATTATAAGCCTAGGCCAGTGTATTACTTCTTTAAAACAAAAAATCAAAAAAGCAAAACGCAAAAACAAATCCGTCCTCCACCAGAAAAAAAGAAGACTTTTTCGCCTAGAGAATAAATTACAAAAGCTAAAAGAAGATCACAAAAATGGGAAAATTCGTCTTTGCTTCGGAAGTAAAAAAATCTTTCGAGCACAGTTTCATCTAGAAAAAAATAACTACAAATCCCACTTAGAATGGAAAAAAGACTGGGAAGAAGCTAGAAATTCTTCTTTTTTTATTTTAGGATCAAAAGATGAAACCGCAGGAAACCAATCCTGCACGGCAACTATTTGTGAAGATGGTAGCCTAACCCTCCGTCTTAGACTACCTAATAAACTCAGCAAAAAACATGGAAAATATCTAACTCTTCCCAATATCAAATTCAAATATGGTCACGAGGCTATATTGGCAAGTCTTGCTTCTTGTCTCGAAAGACAAAAAACCACAGGTCCGAATAAAAAACAGCTTGGGCAAGCCATCTCTTATCGCTTCAAAAAAGACAAAAAAGGGTGGAGACTTCTTGCATCTACAACTCTTGAAAAACCCAAGCAGATAACCCAAGAAGGCATAGGAGTGATTGGAGTTGATATCAACTCCAATCACTTAGCAGCTGTAGAAATCGATCGCTTTGGCAATTATCTGGAAAAGAAAACCATCCCCCTAAACACCTATGGAAAGAGCAAAGATCAGGCCCTTTCCATAATCGGCGATGCTTGCAAAATCATCATCCAGTGGGCAGAAACTACCAAAAAACCAATCATCATTGAAAAGCTAGATTTTCAGAAAAAGAAAACAGCCCTAAAAGAGCAAGCTTTCAAAAAGCATGCTCGGATGCTATCGAGTCTCGCCTATAACAAAATCATCGAGTTTTTAAATTCTCGAGCCTATCGTTTTGGCATTGCCATCCACACAGTAAATCCCGCATATACATCAATTATTGGAGTGGTAAAATTTGCCAAAAGATATGGCCTATCAAAACATCATGCGGCGGCACTATGCGTTGCTCGTCGCCATTTTAGATTTTCTGAACAGCCTCCCAAGTCATTTGCAGAAATTCCTGATGGCAAACAAGACCTTTTCACTTTACCACTACCCGTGAGGAATCGAGGTAAACATGTCTGGTCGTTGTGGGGAAAGTTGAATCGGAAATATCAAGCGGCGCTTGCAGCGCACCTTCGGGCGAAAAGCTATCGATCCTTAAGATCCGCACCTGCTGATCTAAGAGATAAGAAAATCCCGAATGTTGTTGGTGAAATCCCAGCACGTGAATCGTTAGCAACACTGCTTGGCTAGCGTCTCTATACAATAAGTAGATTTGTATAGATTTTTAGGAGCGGCTGGGAAATCCAATGGTGGGCTGATCAAAACAAGTTTTTTTTCATCCCTGGAGATCTTGGAGCCTTTCGTGGCGGAGACCTTGGATTGCAGGGGTTCACCCTAAAAGTTCGACTTGATTTTTAGAAACCCAAGTTGCTACCCCTATTTCTCTCTAGCGTTAGCGAGCTGTTTAGATACAAGATTTGGGAGGAGAGCCATATGTGTACATATGGGCGACGAGCAAAGCGCCGTAGGTAAACAGCGCAGATAGCATAGAGAAATCATGGGTAGCAACTTGGATTTAGAAGTTTTTTTGCAATTATTTCTCATACATTCTATGCTATAGGACAAAATTAAAAAAAGGTTTGGAGGACTTCTACATGAAAGATAAATTCGCAATCAGTGCTGCACTTTTTTTCGCTTCAGCAGTGCCTATGTTTGGTCAGCAATATAGCGCTGGACTCGCAAATACAACATACGAGAGAAATCAATATACATCAAATGACTGCTGTGATGATCCTTGCTGTGGGTGTTGCTCTGCAAAAGACCCTTGCGCAAAATGTGCACAATTATGGCCATCATGCGGTCCCGATTGGATCATCACTCCTGGTGCTGGCCCTTGTACGGCAAATGGATGCGACTTTTTTATCACTGCAGAATTCCTTTACTGGGCTGTGCGACAAGATCACATGGGTTTTGTCTTTAGTTCGCCAACAGATAATACAGTGACAACAGTAGGTGAATATTTCCATCCTAAATGGCGCATGGAACTCGGTTTCAAAGTAGGCATTGGATGGCTGACATGTATTGATGGCTGGGATCTTTATCTCAATTATACTTGGCTCCGTCCACGTACCAAAACAAAAACAGTAACACCAAAAACTGGGTTTGAACTCTTCGATGCAAACTTTACTTTTGGCAATGCATTTACCTCTTTAATTGAAACCACTATTCTACAAGAAACGGGAAAGTGGAACCTCGATTTTAATGTTCTTGATTTCGAGTGGGGACGCAATTTCTACGTCAGCCAATGCTTGCATTTGCGTCCACATTTTGGTTTGAAGGGGACATGGCAGGAGCAACGACTCAATACCACTGGAACGGCCACTCAAAGGCAGGGCTCTACTTCTGTTTTTGACACCATTTCTGCTGTGGGAAGCCATAAAATCGACTATTGGGGTGTTGGTCCTCGCGCTGGTCTCGACAGTGCTTGGCATTTCAGCAAATGCTTTAGTGTCATCGGAGAGGTTGCTGCTACTGCCCTTTGGGGTCGTTTCGATTCCAAAAGCCTTGCAACACAAACCAACCTGACCACAAATATCACAACCGTGACAAATCAAACCAATTTGAAAACAGAGTGGCATTCCATAAAACCTGTGCTGGAATTCTTTTTGGGTATTCGTTGGGAAGATTGGTGGTGCTGTGATGGGTATTACACAAGCCTTGATATTGGCTGGGAAGCTCAGTGGTGGGGCGGCCAAAACCAGTTCGTATTCTCACATACAGAAACGCGCTGGGGAGATCTCGGCTTGCAAGGTTTAACTGTCAGAATCCGTTTCCAGTTCTAACCTAGTTTTACTTAGTTCTTTAAAAAAGGTCGATTCTTTTTAGAATCGACCTTTTTTGTTTTTCTCCTTTATTATTAATCACTAATAGATTTAAATTAAATTAGAGGGAGAATTACAAAATGAATATCTATAAGAGTGCGCTTTTATTATTAACTGCGAGCGCGCCATTATTGAGTAATGACTGCTGCTGCCCTCCTGCCGATCCTTGCGCGAAATGTGCGCAGATCTGGCCCACACGCGGCCCCGATTGGATCATCACTCCCGCCGCAGGCCCCTGCGTCTCTAGAGGTTGGGATGCCTACATCACTGCCGAATTCATCTACTGGACTACTCGCTTGGACAACTTGGGATTTGCAATTTTTGAACCAGTTCAAAATGGGACTACAGTCACTGGCAGAGGAAATATCCTGCATCCTGACTGGAAATTCGAACCGGGATTTAAAGTGGGCGTTGGCCTCCTTTTTGACCACGATGCATGGGATCTTTACGTCAATTATACCTGGCTTCGCGTACACGATACGAAGGAAAAAATAGCAGTCTCTGATTCCCAAACCCAAAGAATCCGGCCTATCGGAGATAGTGCTGCTTTTGCAAATCTCACTCAGCCTATTCTTTTTGCCTCAGGGAGATGGGAACTGGACTTTAACGTTCTCGATGCAGAATTGGGACGCAACTTTTTCATTAGCCGTTATTTAAAACTCAGACCCCACTTCGGTTTGAAAGGAACTTGGCAAGATCAAGATTACTTGGTGATAGGACAAGATGAGGAGTTGATTTCGGAAGACAAAAACTCCATGCACTATTGGGGAGTAGGGATTCGGGCAGGCCTTGATACCGCCTGGCATTTCAATCAGTGTTTCAGTCTCATCGGAGAAGTCGCCATCACTGCCCTATGGGAGAAATTTGAGACTGAGCGAAAATCGGGAGCTGCTCCCTTAGAAGTAGGGGCTTCCGAGTCAATTACCGTCCTCTACGTGGAAAACGATATCCATACTTTAAAGCCTGTGCTCGAATTCCTCTTAGGTCTGCGCTATGAGACCTGGTATTGCTGCGATCGGTATCATTTCGGAATCGATGGGGGCTGGGAGCTCCAGTGGTGGAGCGGACAAAACCAATTTTTCAACCAGATTGTGGAATCCAAATGTGGGGATCTGAACCTGAATGGCTTCACTCTAAAATTCCGCTTAGACTTTTAATCTTTTAGTCGCGTTTATAAAAAATTTATTTGAAAAAGAAATACTTATTTATTAGATTAAAAGTATGAGGAATCCTCAATTAGGAGTACTACTATGAGAAAATTAATTTTTAAACCTGTTGCATTAGGCCTTATTGCAGCTGTTTTAGGTCTTGGCGCTGCCTCAGACCTTTCTGCTGGATGTTGCGGATGTAACCGATGTGGCTGTGAAAAAAATCGTTGCACTGAGCGCAAGTGCCCTCCAAAGCCTTGCCCACCTAAGTGCAAATGCCAAAGATGCTGCCCAAAACCCTCTTGCGGATGTGGATGCAGATCTTGCTGCAATGGTTAATGTACTTTAAAGCATAGCACTGTGAGATCATCGCGCGCGATTGAATCTCCTGCAAATTGATCGACTGTAGCTATAAGGCGATCAATGAGCATTTGAGGTTCTAAACTACGATGGGAGATAAGAAATTCTAAGAGGCGGCTCTTTCCGAAGAGCTCGCCTTTTTCATTTTGCGCTTCCGTCACCCCGTCGCTATAGAGGAAAAGAAGGCAACCTGGGGAAAGAGAAATCGATTTTACCTGAACCTGATCAATCTCTATTACCCCAAAAGCAATTCCTTCCGTGGCAAGCTCCTGAAGTTTCCCTTCTGAATCAAGATAGACGGCAGGCAAATGGCCACATGAAGTGTATTGAAGAGTATGGGAATCAGACCTATAAATGCCCACCCACGCCGTCACAAAGTTTCCTGTATCGCCTGTATCGCGGCAAAAGAGATTGTTTGTGCGGCGGACAATATCTTCAAGGCCTTCATCTGCAGTAGCATGGCTGCGGAGCATGCTGCGCACCATGAGAGAATACAAACAAGCGGAAATCCCTTTACCTGAACCATCTGCAATGGCAAGAAGCAGCTCATTCTCTCCTCGCACAAATAGGTCATAAAAGTCTCCAGCTACCTCTTTTGCAGGAACAAAGGCTTTGCCTAAAGTCAGACCAGGAAATTCGGGGATCTTTTCAGGAAGAAGCTGATTTTGCACTTTTCTACCAATCTCCAACTCTTTTGCCGTTTCCATATTGTGCAAAAGGGTCTCGAGCATCTGATTGAAATTTTCCCCTAAGACATTGATTTCAAAGCCGAAACGATCTTTTTCATATTTTTGCTCATAATTTTCATTGCGGACCTCTTCCATGACCTGATAGAGCTTTCGAAAAGGTCTCGCTATTCTCGTAATCAGCCAAATGGCTCCAATTCCTCCAATACAGATGATTAAAGCGAGAAAAACAAAAACATGAGAAAAAAAGCCTCCTCCGGCGTATTTTTTAATCTC
>JAAKFC010000270.1 GCA_011065225.1 Chlamydiota bacterium | reverse complement strand
TGTACCGCCACCAATTTTTGCAACACAAAATTGCACTTAAAGTTTCGTTTTATTGAGCAAACACTTCCGCTTGCATCGTCTCCGCGAGCTGCATAGGGCTCACTCGCGATGTCTTCGCTACGCTTTTTTTCCCTCATGCTGCCCCTCTCAGACTATTATAGTTTCGCCGAGCCTCTGATGGACTCTGATAACCACGTTTTGCTACAAGCCATTGCTCGTTATAAATCGTTACAAATTGTCTCACAGCGTCTCTTAGCTCTTCGATGTTTCTATAAATCCTTCCTTCGATTGCCTGCTCTTTCAGCGTTCGATGGAATCTCTCTGCTACCCCATTGGTCTCTGGCTGTCTCACAAGCCCAAAGCTCTCTTTTATTCCCCAATGAGCGATTTGCTGCCGAAAGTAGTCTGAGGTATATTGCGGGCCATTGTCGATACGCAGTTTTAAACCTGTAGCAACTCCCTTGCCTAAAGAACCATATACTTCTTTTACTGCTTGAGATATTGGCTCCAATGCGGCAAAACGATCGCCAACTTTACATACATGCCATCCAACGCATTCTGTATTCCAGTGTTCTACCACGCTAAATACCCATACCCACCCATCGTCAACTGTTCGGACTTTCGTCCCATCAGAACCCCACATAATACCAGGAGCATCTGTTGCAATTCGCCCATCGTGAGGATTGGGTATCCTATAGGTGCTTCGATGAGGCGATAAAAGTCTATTCTGTCTCATCACACGCAGTATTCTATTTCTTCCAACTTGTGCACCTTTCTTTTTGAGTCGTGCATGAACTTTTCGATGCCCTTCTCCTTTGAAAAGCGAGTTTTTAATATCTTCGCGGATTTTGTCCAGGAGTTCTTTTTCTTCTATTGTAGGCTTTGGACCTCTCTTTCCTGGTGGCTTTTTCCGATTTTTGTGCCTATAAAAAGTAGATCTGGCAAAACTCCATGTTTCACAAACTCTCTTGAGCCCATACGGCTTATTAGTGGCGGGGGAAATGGCCTGGCTCATTTCTACCATTTCCCTTTCCAAAAAACACCTTGCTTCTTGCCTTTCTCTTTAAGGAGTTCATTTTCCATACAAAGCTCCCCAATGCGTTTTTTGGCCAGATCAAGATCATTTTGTAGGGGATCACCTTCTCTATCTTTCAAGGAAGTCTCTATGCCTTTTAGAGGGTGTATGCGAAATGCTTTCACTGCCAAAAGCTAAGATTTTTTCCTAGGAGATTGTTCTGGAGGACGGAACAAACTCAAATGGAGTTTGTGGAGTTCGAAGAACATCTCATAGGGAAAAAGATGGCTTTTACTGGCAGTGGAATGAATTCACATACACCCTCTTAGTGCCTTTTGATGCCACTTCTCGATTTGAGCTGCAGATACTCCAATCTCACGGCTTAAATCATCAAGTGATTCACCTCGAAAGTAACGGACAACAATTTCCATTTTTCTAACGGCTGACCATCTTTTTGGACGTCTAATGATCTTTTCTGTTGTTTTTTCCATCATACCATCTCCTAGTGTTGATTTCTTGGTTTCTAGTATAACGCAAATCCGTGTCTCAATCTATTGGTGGCAGTATAGCGATTGGTATTACTGTATCAAAAAACGATTTACTGAGGAAATTCTGAAATACCTTATGCTGAGGCTAAAAGCTCATTTTCTACTTCGTCATCGAAATTTGCATTGAAAATTCCTTTGAATGGTTTCAAAAAGGTATCGATGGCATTTGAGGGGGTTTTTAAAATTCCTTTGAGCATATTATTCACATTTTGTTGAATGAATACCTGTTTGAGCATCTGCCCCAAAATACTGCTGGCTAGCTGGTCCATAGGCAAGCCACCCTCTGTGCTAATATTTGTTAGCTCTATCCGCGCAATCGTGGGCAGCCTTCTGACTCCTTTTCCATTTTGGCGGAAGAGAAGATCGGTTCGGATATTGAGAAAGACCAATTTTTTGATAAGGACTTTGTGCTCATCTTTTTCATCGAGTTTTGCAGAGTTTT